>PLSV01000148.1:50038-52037 GCA_003165235.1 Syntrophobacteraceae bacterium | reverse complement strand
CAGAATAAGATTTCCGCGCAAGCATGATGAACTGCGGTGGATTCTTTTGTCCCGCCCTGAGGCTTCCCTCCCTGACCTGTCTATGACCGGCGTCCTCATCCCGCCTGCCCTCAGGGACCCCGGCTTGCAAACAATGCCGAAAAGGATTATAAAGCCCCCCATGCAATCTGGAGCCGCAGAAACCGAGGTGTCACCGTGAACGCTAACATGTTGGAAGCCCCTTCAGCGGAAGAATGCGCAAGCAATATCTTCGAGATGTCCGGCGCAAAGTTCGAACCCGAAATCGCTTGTGACCTGTGGGCGAAAATAAATCAGCATAAATGGCTTTTATCCGAAAAACTCTGTAGAGACGTTGGCTTTCGCACCGCATGCATCGATTTTTTGGAAAATATGGAGCAGGCGGTAAACGAGTATTTGTCCTACAAGAGGAAAGACATTCTAAATGAGATGGGGGCCCAGACCTTTGGAAGAGAAATCTGGGACACTATCGCCGATTCCCAGCCGCCAAAAAAACTCGTCCAGCGCAGAATCATTCTTCCGCTGACAATGGAGGATCTTTCACGCAAACACGGCGTGAGCACCCCCAAGACGATCATTTTCTTCGGCCCTCCGGGGACGGGCAAGACCCACTTTGTCAAGGCCATAGCCGGAGTTTTGTCCTGGTGGTACATCGAGATCGCTCCGAGCATGCTCATGGAGCAGGGCGCGGCAAACGTCGGGGCCAATCTGCGCAGGACCATGGAGAAGGTCCGGCAACTGCAGGACGCCGTCATCTTCATAGATGAATTCGAAGAGCTGGCGCCCAGCCGCGACAACGCAGATCGTCTCGACAAGTCCATAACCAACGAGTTCCTGAAGCAGGTCCCGTTATTCAAAAATGAATGCAAACGGCTGTTGCTCGTGTGCGCCACCAATTATATCGGGCAGTTGGACGCCGCATTGCTCCGCCCGGGAAGGTTCGATTGCATAATACCGGTTGGCGGCCTCAACCCGGATGAGCGAAAGGCCATCCTCGATCACTGCCTCTCGCGGCTAAATGTCGGCCAAATCGGTCTGGACCGGCTCGTGGATGAGACCTCGAGGTTCACCCCGGCTGACATAGGATATCTTTTTGAGCAGGTCGCTCAGTTCGCCTTTGAACGCGAAGTCGCCGAGCACAAAGACTACAAGGTCACTACCGAAGATTTTCTTCACGTCATGGCGAACATGCGGCCGTCGTTAACCGACGAGATTGTCGAGCAGTTCGAAAAAGATAGTCTTACCTATTCCAGGGCGTAGCGTCCATCCGGAAACCCGGTGCGGCGCGCCGGGCAGGCGCCGCAGCCCTGCCGCCCGCCCGCCCTCTATGAAAAGCAGACATTAGCTTAAGAGCTATTCCTACCGATGTCCCCCGCCGCCATGTCCCCCGCCGCCGCCACGAGAGCCGCCGCCGCTAAAGGAACGTGTTGACGGAGCGCTGCTGAAACTGCGGTCGCTGAACGAAGGCCTGTCCGTGTCTCGAAAACTCCTTCCGGTGTTTCCCATGGCGGAATTCGTTCCAGTCCCCGATGCATTGCCCCCGATTCCGGCACCGGTCCCAGTCGCCCGGTTCACGAGAGATCTTGCGCCGGCGCGGGCATCAGGCGAATTTAGCCGTGATCCCTGCCCCGCCCCGTTTGCTGAGAGCGAAGAAGAGGCTGTTCCCGCCGAACGGGTAGCCGGATCGACCCTGCTCCATGCGCCATTCCCATTCATGAAATGGTTGGAAAAATGATGGCCATGGTGGTTCACGTCGAAATCGCCAAGGACAAAGAAGCCGCCGAACCCGAATCCGCCCCACCAGAACGGCCACGGCACCCAATCATATAGCCAATAGTATTCCCAGGGGGGTGGATAATAGGTCACGACAGGAGGTCCGTACTCGCCATAGTAATTCTCAACGTAAGCGGGTTGCTGATCGTAGAGACCGACATCCGCAGGAGGAGCGGCGTATTGGGAACCGGCGCCCGCATTGTCGCCG
>PLSV01000148.1:3759-50021 GCA_003165235.1 Syntrophobacteraceae bacterium | reverse complement strand
GCAATGATATCCGGCGTCATCGGGTAGTCGGAAATCCATCCGTTTCGGGGTGCGATGCCGATCGAAGACAGAGTGCTTTCAGCTACCGCTTCATCGTCCGATGCAGTCAGATTGAGCGCACCAGCCAATTTTACGGCAAAATCGCCTTCACGCACGAGAGGTTGCTCGATGGGAGGAGCTCCGGAGGGTGAGGTTTTAGCGTTCACCAGGGAGGCATATGGCGCCAAAACCAGGCTCACGGCCGCCAACATCACAAGCATTGTTTTCATTTGCTGCTGTTCCTTTCCGGCATATTGCCAACGGTAATTAATATAATCATGCCGACAGCTTGCCGCTCATAATATAAGAACGATGGGCGGATAATGGTTCCGGTTTTCTTCAGATTCCTACCCACGGCGGACAACCTTGCTTTTCGGCTGAAAGTTTCCCATGTCGGGTCCGTGAAGGACCTTCATTTCAAAACAGGCGCGCCCCGGCATGGCGCGCCAAAAAGAAAAGGGGCGATCCACCCTTCCCGGGCAGCGCCCCTGTTCATAATTCCACGCTATGCGTGGCGGTGCCTACCGGCGCTTAACGGCGCCCGCCGCCACCACCGTGGAAACCTCCGGAGCCGCCACTGTGAGCAAAGCCTCTACTGTGGGCAAAGCCGCCACGNNGAAGCTGCGGTTGTGGGCAACGCCCCGATTGTGGGCAAAGCCCCGATTGTGGGCAAAGCCGCTGTTGCGCGATAACCCCGCGCGGCCATGGCTCAGAGACCTTTGGACTGAGGCGACCGACGGCCGGCCGCCAACGCCGCTCCGGCCTGCGAACTGATGAAAATTGGCGGTCCTGAAATTGCCTCGAGAAAGGTTGGCGTGCGGGTCATTGATATTGACGTTTCGATTGATATTTACATTACAATAACCGCCGCCCCAATTCCAGGATCCCCAGCCCCAGCCCCAGAACGGTCCTACTGTCACAGCCGCAAGAAAGCCGAACGGGCCAAAGGTGATGAACGGTTCTCCATAGGGATAGTACGCGTAAGGAGGATATCCGGGCCACAACCAGTCCCCGTAAACCACCGCCGGGTCATAATACGGCACATAAACAACCTCGGGGTTCGTGGGCTGAATCTCGATGTCCTGTCCTGCAACAACCACCTTCTGCTGTTCGGTCGTCTTGAGATTACCCTGGGCGTAGGCTTTTGCCTGTAATCCCTGGATGGAGGCCATAACATCTTTTTGCTGAGCCAGGAAAGCCTCGCCCAGTCTTGTTGTCCAATCCACATGTTCATCCATCATGGCGAGCGCTTGCGGAAAAGGCGCCAGCGCCTTCACGCTAAGGTCCCAATCCATTTTGTCCAACGCCGCATTAAGCTGATCTTGGCTTAAGCCCTTGTTTTCCTTCACCCAGCGGTCCGCTTCCACCACTTATCCAGGGTACGTTGACGCCACGAGGATTTGTGCGAGCAGTGAATCACTGTACAGGGCAACCGGCGCCAGCATCTGGTCCAGCTCTTGCCGGCTGAACGTTTGCGCCGCTCCGTTGCTATCAGCCAACACTCTGAGTGGGGCCGCCAACAGCACAACAAGGATGGCGGTCAGAGCGCGCCTTAAAAGTTTATTCCTGTTCATGATTTATACTCTTTTCATAGCATATCTATTTGATATACCTAATAAAACTTTAAGATTTCCCTCTATACAAGTCAACCCTCACCCGAGAAACCGGGCTTGCGACGCGAGGGATTGGGGGATTGAGGGATTGCTTCATGTCTGTCTTATAGAAATCATCGCCCTTGAAAAGAAGCCGCTCGTGTGACGGGGAGGAACCCTGCCTTCCGCTGGTTTGATATCGAGAAGCGCCTTGGGCGCCAACTGCGCTGCGCAGGCCCTTCCCTCTTGACTGCGTAAATGGGTCTCTTATCGTATACCCCACTGTGGGGGCGGTTCGATTTTTGGACAGCGGACAAGAGCACACGGAGAAAAAGGGATGCACTACTTTCCCATTACCATGGCCTTTTTACTGTTTCTCCTGCTTCTGTTTATCTTTCTCATCATAACCATAGAGGTGGGCATCCTGGGCTATGCATACCGCAGAATGGGGGTTGACAGACGCTATGTGTTCTCCCCGCTCATGGTCTCTCTCCTTGGGAGCTACATTAATATACCGCTCTTCCAGTTACCCCCCGAGCATATCGCATCCAACTCTTACGTCGATTTCTTTGGGAAACGGCATATCATCCCCCTGGCAAGACAATGGCCGGCGACAATTATTGCCGTGAACATCGGCGGGGCTGTGATTCCCACCGTGCTCTCCCTGTATCTTGCCTTTAAGAACAAGCTATTCGGCCAGTCTCTGGTGACCATAGCCGTCGTGACGGTCCTCGTCTACTTCATGGCGCACCCCATGAAGGAAGTGGGCATAGCAGTGCCGACATTCATTCCCCCCATTGCCGCCACTGCAGTCGCTCTCATTTTCTCCTCAAAGTATACTCCCGCATTGGCCTACATTTGCGGGACCATGGGAACTCTGCTGGGCGCAGACATCCTCCGCCTGGGAGATATCCATGGACTCGGAGCGCCTGTGGCTTCGATCGGAGGCGCCGGCACGTTTGATGGAATCTTCGTCACCGGCATCCTTGCGGTCCTGCTCGCGAGCGTAATGACGGAAAAGAAGGAAAAGACATCCTAAAAATACAATCCGAATTCCTTACGCAGTTCGCAGGCATTGCTTCTCCGTACTGGAAATCCGAAGATAAATGGAAAGCCGGTGCGCTGCTCGCGGTCATTGTGGCCTTGAACCTGGGGACAGTTTATGTCCAGGTATTGGTGAACATGTGGATAAACGATTTCTATAACGTTCTCCAGTCCCTCGACAAGGCCAGGTTCATGGCTGAGTTGCTTCGGTTCTGCGTCCTCGCCGCAGCCTATATTGCGCAATCCGTCTACATGCTCTACCTCAGCCAGATGCTTCAACTCCGATGGCGGCGATGGCTGACCGAAGAGTACCTCAAAGACTGGCTTTCCCGCCAGGCCTACTACCGCATGCAGTTTGCAGAACCGCAGACCGACAACCCGGACCAGCGCATCAGCGAGGACATAAATTCTTTTATCGAGATAACGCTCAATCTTGGCGCCACCCTGTTGAGTTCTGTTGCGACGCTGGTCTCCTTCCTGGCTATTCTGTGGCAGCTTTCGGGAACGCTCGGCATTCCGCTGGGCGGACTGGGGACTCTATATCTTCCCGGCTATATGGTCTGGGCCGCCCTCATTTACTCTATTCTGGGCACCTGGCTGACCATGCGCATCGGAAATCCATTGATCCTTCTCAATTTCAACCAGCAGCGCTTTGAGGCCGATTTTCGCTTCAGCATGATGAGGATACGCGAAAACAGCGAGGCAGTCGCACTTTATGGAGGCGAAGGACAGGAGCATGTGAGCCTTCGAGACCGCTTCCGCTTTGTTCTCGGGAATTTCTGGAGCATCATGAGGCGGCAGAAACGATTGTCCTGGCTGACCAACACATATAACCAAGCTGCAGTGGTCTTCCCCGTGATCATGGCTGCGCCCCGTTTCTTCGCCGGGCAAATGCAACTGGGAGGCCTCATGCAGACGGCCGGCGCTTTCGGGACCGTCCACAACGCTCTTTCTTATCTGATCAACAGCTACACCACCATCGCGCGATGGCACGCAGTAATAGACCGCCTCAGCGGGTTTTCCCGTTCACTCGAAGAACTAAAGACGGCGAAACTGCTGGAAGGCGTCAACCGCATTCACATTGCGGACAACACCCTCAGGACCGACTCCCTGAGCGTTCTTCTGCCAAATGGCAAGAAGCTTATCAACAACTTGAAGCTTGACATCGAACCGGGAACCCGCCTTCTAGTCACAGGACCCTCGGGTTGCGGAAAGAGCACCCTCATGCGGGCCATGGCCGGCATATGGCCCTTCTGCACGGGCACGATACTCCTGCCTGAACGATCTTCCATAATGTTCCTGCCCCAAAAACCCTATCTCCCTCTGGGAACTCTTCGCGACGGGCTATGCTATCCCTATGCGCGAGGCTATGGGGAGGAGGACCTGAAAGAGGCCCTCTTTCTTTGCGGGCTCAACGATTTGATCGGCGCAATGGACAAAACTGAAGACTGGTCGCATGAACTTTCTCTTGGCGAACAACAGCGGCTGGCGTTTGCAAGGGTATTACTCGCCAAACCGGACTTCATATTTCTCGACGAGGCGACGGCATCGCTGGATGAAAAGTCCGAGGCGGATCTGTACGGACTGCTTCAGAGCAAATTGCCCCACTCTGCAGTGACGAGCGTGGGGCACCGCAGCAGCCTGCTCGCCTGGCATTCCGAGAGGTTAACATTCGAAGGGGATGCCGCCTGGGAAATATCGGGACTGGAAATAGAGGACAAAGGACCTCATCAAAATTCCTGAAGATATTCGATAAGGGTGGAAACGGTATTCCGGGAGCAGACGGAATAGTCTGCTCCCGTTATCATCTGCGATTGTGAGGCTGTGGGGCGGACTGCCAGAGTGTCTCTACGGCAGTGTTAGCTGCACCTTGGCGCCTTGGCCGCTTTTGTGGTCAACGGCCAGCACGGTCGCCTTATGCTTCTGTTTTAGAGTGCTAAGAAGGGCGAACAGGGCGTCCGGACTGTCCACCGGATTATTTTCGATTTGCAGTATGATATCGTCCTTTTCGAAACCGGCCCTGCCAAAAGGACCTTCAGGGTCGACCTCGACGACTACCAATCCCGATTGGGAATTAAACCCGTACTCGGTCGCCTCCTGCGGCGTCAGCGGCCTGACCTCGATCCCGAACTGTTGTTTCAGGGAGGACTCTACCGCCTTTGCCTGCTCTTCCAGGCTGCCGACCTTTACAGTTACCTCCTGGTTGGCGCCGTTGCGCACGACGGTGAGTTTTACTTCAGACCCCACCGGCGCCAGTGACACACTGTTTCGCAAAGAAGATGGGGCATCCACCGGATGGTCCTGATAAGCAATGACTACGTCGCCCTGCTTCATCCCGGCATGATCGGCCGGGCTCCCTTTGATTACGTCGGCAACCAAAGCCCCTTTTTTGCTGCTCAAGCCGAATGACTTGGCAAGCTCGGGGGTTATGTTTTGAAGAGCCACTCCGAGCCAGCCCCGAATGACCTTGCCGTTTTCGATCAGCTCTTGCGTGATATGGGCCGCTATGTTGCTGGGAATGGCGAACCCCAGCCCCTCGAATCCGCCCGATTCGGAAAGAATCGCCGCGTTGATGCCGATCACCTCTCCATTGAGATTCATAAGTGGGCCGCCGCTGTTGCCCGGATTGATCGCCGCATCGGTCTGCAGATAATCCTGGTAGCTGCTGGGGTCTGAAATCCCCGTGCGGTGCTTGGCGCTAATGATCCCCTGTGTAACGGTCTGATCGAGTCCACGGGGATGTCCGACTGCGACCACCCATTGCCCCACTTCCATTTTGTTGGAGTCTCCCAGGGAAAGGTGTGGAAAAGGACCCTTCTCCACGATCTGAATGAGCGCAAGATCTGTTTTAGCGTCTGTGCCGATAGTTTTTATCGAATTTCCGGTAAACTCCCTCCCATCTGCAAGCAAAACCTTAATATCCGTCGCTCCGCCGACCACATGGTAATTGGTTAGAATGTATCCCGAATCGTCAATGATTATACCGGTCCCCAGTCCTGACACCTCGCGCTTGAATTTCTTGGGCATTTCGGGATTTCCGAAAAAATACTTAAAGAATGGTTCGTTTTCAAACGGCAGGAAAGGGTTCGCAATCTCCTGCCGCTCAGTCACTTCGATATGCACGACCGCTGGAATCGCTTGCCTGGCGACAGCTTCGATAGCATCAATCAGGTTGGTCTGCCGGCTTTGAGCCTGGGGGGTGTGGACTCGAACCGCCAGGACAAAGGCGGCGCTGAATGAAATGATGAAAATGAAATAGGGAAAGTTTCTCAAATGTATTTTTGGCATCTTTTACCTCCTGTTATCCGTAAGTACAAGATTTGACGATGCTGCTGGGGCGCAAGCACGTGGCAAGTTTCAAACTGAACCGAAATAATTAATAATTATAAGTACTCACAGTGCAAATGCATTGATTCCTCTCCGGTATTGCGAGGTTCGATTCGCCCGGTGGATTTTTCGAGGCGCCCAGCCCATCCAGGGAATTGGCTGGTTATCTTATCCTGTGAGATCTTCACTTTTCGGCCTCCGGCATTAAGAAAAGGATCGCCCGTGCATAGCACTTACAACTGAGCGTACAGGGCGCGGAGAATGGATAGTTCAACGAAAGATTCACCATGGACATAGCCTTATTTTCTCTTCTAACATTCCTTGGTTCGACGACCGCAGGCTTCCTTGGGGCGCTGACCGGGCTTGGGGGCGGGGTTGTCATTGTCCCGCTGCTTGCCCTGGTTTTTGGCGTGGATATCCGCTATGCAATCGGAGCTTCGCTTGTCTCCGTAATAGCGACATCATCGGGCGCGGCTGCCGCCTATGTCAAAGAGGGTTTCTCCAACATCCGCCTGGGAATGTTTCTGGAGATGGCCACCACTTTCGGAGCGTTCCTCGGCGCGGCGCTTGCCGGAATGATATCCACCCGGATAATAGCAGTGATATTCGGGATGGTTCTGCTCTATTCAGCCTATCTTTCCGTACGTGGACACCCCGGCGCCGGCGCGGTGGACGTCCCTGACTTTCTGGCCAATTCCCTGCGCCTCGACGCCGCTTACCCCGGTTCGCTCGGACTCGTTCCTTATCACGTACATGCCATTCCTACCGGATTCAGCCTCATGTTTTTGGCCGGGACTCTTTCCGGGCTTCTCGGAATCGGCTCGGGCGCGGTCAAGGTATTAGCCATGGACCAGGCCATGCGCGTTCCTTTCAAGGTTTCCACGACCACCAGCAACTTCATGATCGGCGTCACCGCCGCTGCCAGCGCAGGCGTTTATCTCAACCGAGGCTATATCGATCCGGGACTGGCCATGCCGGTTATGCTGGGAGTCGTTTTGGGGTCCCTTGCCGGCTCGAGGGTCCTTGTCTCTTCCAGGCCGCGGCTTCTTCGGATAATTTTTGCAGGGGTCATTCTGATCCTGGGTTTCGAAATGATTTATAACGGCATAACAGGAAGGCTTTAACCATGGACGATAAAAAGCCCGCAATTTCAGACGCACGGATTGATGAACTGATCGGCGGCCTGCTTATAGTTGGGGTGGTCGTTTCATCTTTGATTGTCTTGATTGGCGCAGGACTGTATCTAAAAAGACACGGAACCCAATTGCCCAATTACCATGTGTTCTACGGCGAACCCTCGGGACTGCGCAGCGTTTCGGGAATCATAAAGGAAGCATCCTCTTTTTCCGGCCGGGGCATAATCCAATTCGGCCTGCTTCTATTGATCGCAACCCCCGTCATGAGGGTCGCCTTCGCCGTTGTCGCCTTCATTATCCAGAGAGACCGGATTTATGTCGGCGTGACCCTTATCGTTCTGTCGGTCCTCCTCTTTAGCCTGGCGGGCGGGGGCCGCTGAAGCGATTTTGCGTGAAGCGGCGCACCCGCACGACGCAAAGTGGTTATTTTTATTCGGCAGGGCGCCATATAAGTCTGTCCTACGGGGTTCGACGCATTGGGACTCTACGTCAAGGGGTGAAAATGTTTAATAATAAAAAGGCCCTGCAAGCCCTTAAGACCATCGTCATCGTAATTCTGATAGCCCTCTTCATCCGGACTTTTGTTGTACAGGCATTCGATATTCCATCCGGATCGATGCAGCCCACTTTACTCCCTGGAGATTATATTTTGGTCAGCAAATTCATTTATGGAATACGAATACCTTTCGTGAACATCAGGATGTTTTCCTATAAAGAACCGAAACGAGGAGATGTAATCGTATTTATTTACCCCAAAGATCCATCGAAGGACTTCATTAAAAGAGTCATTGGAGTGCAGGGAGAAACTGTTCAAATTATTGAGGGCAAAATATATATCAATAATATGCCGATCCCCGATCCGTGGGGCTACTTCGATAAAAGAGAGTCGCCGGGTTTCATAGAGACAGTGGAGAATTTCGGCCCAGTCGTAGTTCCCGATCGCAGCCTGTTCGTTATGGGCGACAACCGCAACGACAGCGAGGACAGCCGCTTCTGGGGATTCGTCCCGCCCGGTGACGTATTGGGAAAGGCTTTTGTCATTTACTTTTCATGGAACGGCAAGGCTGAGAATCCAGCGGGCAAGGTCAGGTGGTCCAGGATCGGCGAATTGATACGTTGAGGGATTGCGTTTGGCTACGCTCGCACTCTGAAGATCATGTGGCGGCGCTGGAATCCGGTTAGAGAAACTCCTTCTTGCCTCCGCATCCTCTGTTACGAAAAGCCTGATGGGTTGCGCTTCGCTCCACCCATCCTACGGGTCTTATCATGGTTTGGGGCGGCCTAGAGGGACATGAGTTACTGTGGTTAAAGCTTATGATGCGGAATAACCGATGCTTATAAGACCAAAATCCCTATCGGCCGGAAAAGGGGCCCAATGCATCCTGTGCGGCAGCGGCCTGGATGAGATCGGCGGCTGCATAAGGATTTGCCCCTCCTGCGTGCGTAACCGGCCGGATGAAAGCAGGGAGCGAATCGAACAGGTTCACGCCGAATCCAGAGAGATGTTCGGCCTGCCTGTCCGTCCCGCAGCCAATCCTGAAGGGATCGACTGCAAACTCTGCTTTCTGCGCTGCAGGCCCGGCAAGAATCAGAAAGGGTACTGCGGGGTGAGGCACGGCAGCAAATCGAGCATGCGAACCGATGGCCGCTCGCGCGCCCTTGTCTCCTTTTACTACGATCCTCTCCCTACCAACTGCGTTGCCGACTGGGTCTGCGCGGGAGGCACCGGCGCGGGATATCCCCGGTTCGCCCACGATTGCGGCCCGGAAGTGGGTTTCTACAACCTGGCCGTTTTCTTTGAAGCCTGCAACCTCAACTGCCTTTATTGCCATAACTGGTCATTCAAGAAATTCCAACTGTCGCCCAGATGGTCGAAGCTCGAGACCCTCGAAAAGGCAGTAAACGATACTACAAGCTGTATATGCTTTTTCGGAGGCGACCCCGGCCCACAACTCCCGTATGCCGTTCGCCTCATCCGCACGGTGCGAAAGAGAAACCCTGAGGCAATTCTTCGAATCTGCTGGGAAACCAACGGCGCTTTGCATCCTTCGGGACTGAAGGAGATGACCAGGCTGTCCATGCAGTCCGGCGGGTGTGTCAAGATCGACCTGAAAGCCTGGAACCCAGGAACGCACCGCGCTCTTTGCGGATGCGGAAACTCAAAAATACTGGACAATTTCGCCAGGGCGGCCGAGTGGTCTTCAGAGCGCCCGTCTCCACCGGCGCTGGTGGCCAGCACCCCTCTCATCCCTGGATATGTTAACGAGGACGAGGTGTACGGTTTGGCCTCCTTTATCGCTGGAATAAATCCCGATATACCTTACGCCCTACTCGCCTATGCTCCGCAATTCCTGATGGACGACTCGCCAACCACCTCCGCCGCCCAGGCCGATGCGTGTCTGGAAGCCGCAAAACAGGCCGGCCTCACCCGCGTTCGCCTCGGCAACGAGCACCTGCTTTGTTGACCCATTCATGTAAAATATTTAACCTGAGCGAAGCGACGTGGAAACTGCCGCTGGAATGAGTTATAAATACGCTCTATATGCAAAGGGGACTGATTTGAACGAAATCGGGGAGAAGACCTGCTGCGTGGAACAGACCGGAACGGGGGCGCCGGAAAGTCCGGTCAGTATTTGTGCGGCGCCGGCCTTGCTTCAGGCGGGCAAGCCTCCATGCTGACCGTCCAAGGCCACAAAGGCCCGGCAGGGCCTTCCCGGTCTGAATCAGCCGTTTGTTTGCGGTTCCATCGAAACCCCCTCCGGAAAAGCGCCGGTAGTCCAATCACAGCTTAATTTCCGTGACAGGTCAGGCGCCTATAAAGTCCGCTGGGCCATCGGACGCATGCGCTACATGGTCGGTCCCGGCCTTTATGCATTGGGGGCGCCCGATGCGGATTCGCCGGTCCTGATATCGGCGAATTTCAAAATGAGCTTCGACCGCCTGAGGGAGGCGCTACCCGGCAGAAACGCGTGGATCCTGGTTCTCGACACAGACGGGATAAACGTATGGTGCGCAGCGGGAAAGGGGACCTTTGGGACTGACGAACTGACGCGGATGATCGAATCCAGCGGACTTGCCCTGGTTGTGAGGCATCGAAGGGTCATCGCGCCACAGCTTGGCGCTCCGGGAATTTCTGCGCATGAGGCGCAAAAACTTTCCGGTTTCAAAGTTGTCTATGGTCCTGTACGGGCTGCGGACCTTCCCGAATTTATGGACTCAGGCATGAAAGCCGGACCCGGCATGCGAATGAAGACCTTCACAACCGGCGAGAGGTTGTCGCTGGTTCCCGTCGAGATGGTTCACGCTTTCAAGACTCTTCTCATGGTCCTGCCGTTAGTGTTCTTACTTGGCGGATTCAGCGGGCACGGCGGATTTTTTTCGAATGCGCTCAGGTCCGGCGGCTTCGCGGCCTTGGGGCTTATCATGGGGATAACAGCCGGCTGCCTGTTAACGCCCGCGCTGCTGCCGTGGCTTCCCGGAAGGGCCTTTTCGCTCAAAGGCGTCTGGCCGGGTATTGCCTGTGCGCTCCTATTCCTGACGCTGCGCAACTCCACCCGAGCCCTGCCCGCAGCCGGCTGGCTGGAAACTGCCGCCTGGCCGCTGATAATTCCCGGCGTCTCAGCCTACCTGGCCATGAATTTTACCGGGTGCTCCACCTTTACCTCTCTTTCCGGCGTCAAAAAGGAGATGAGGTGGGCTGTCCCGGCTCAAATCGCGGCGGTGGCGCTGGGAGCTATTTTCTGGATAACTTCGATTTTTGTCTGACGAGGAGCTATGGGCAGGCTGATTTACATCAAAGACGTGGTGACTCTGCAACTGGATGGCGAGGCGTGCACCGGATGCGCCATGTGCGCAACCGTCTGCCCTCGAGCGGTTTTTGAGATATCGCACAGCAAAGCCAGGGTTGCGGACAGGGATGCCTGTATCGAATGTGGGGCATGCGCGCTCAATTGCCCGGCGGGGGCCGTTTCCGTCCGGGCCGGGGTGGGCTGTGCGACGGCAGTGATCAACAGCATGCTGGGAATAAAAACTTCCGGCTGCGATTGTTCCATCGACCAGTACGACGTGAATGAAAAAACCCCCGCGAAGAGGGGAGGGTGCTGTTAGCTGCAATAGAACCTTCCTACCGCAATTCCCTGCCCGCTGCAACTCGATCGGACACGGGGCTGATTTCGGACCTGATTCAATGTAAGGATGCAAGATCATACGGTGTGCAGGGTCTTTTCCCGATCATACCCTGGAAAAGGGCGGGGTTCTTGACTAAAGTCAAGGCATTGCCGGGATTCAGCCATTATTATGTTATCGAATAGTTGAACGAGCGCTTTTCGCAGACAGGGTTGGGTGGAACGCGGCGAACCCCGCCGCATTCCCGGTAAATTACGTTCATCCGCAAACACCGGATGAGGCGCTGGAGGCAGAGATGAAAAGAGTTGATTTATATGTCGAAAACGGGTTCTCGGATTTGAATTTCAGAAATTTCCTGGTGCACGATTCGCCTTATTTGAAGATACTCAACTTCAATTTCAAGGCGGGCCAGGAGCTTCCCATTCATTCACACGATATCGAGGGACAGGTCAGCATTGCCGTACTGGAGGGCGAGGGTGAGTTTCTGGGAGACAAGGGGGCGGTCTTGCCAGCGAAGCCGGGAAACGTCCTGATCTCGGAGATTTCCGAACCCCATGGCCTGAGGGCAAAGACGGACATGCGGGTGCTTGTGACAATCGCTCCGCCGATTTGAGATTCTAAAAACCCCTCATCCATTCGGGTTTAAGGGCCGTCTGTCCCATCAGTGCGCCATCGAGCGACTGAATGGCCTTTTGCTTGTCCGCCGGCATCTTAACCTTGAGCGGAAGGTAGTTGGACGCGTGATTGGCAAAGAAAAGGCCGCGGGTCATGTTGGTGTGAACGAGCATTTCCCGCAGTTCTTCGAGCATTTCGTGAGGGGTGAGCAGTTCGAATTCGCCTTGCTTCACCTGCGCGGCCAAAGGGGTTCCGGGGTAAATCATCAGCGTGAGGACGCCGACGTAGTTGGGGTCGATAGCTGAAAGCGCCTCGCCCGTTGCCCGCGCATGTTCGAGAGATCTTTCCCGCCCCGCAAGCCCAAGAATGACCATTGCCGAGAGTTTCATTCCGGCGGTCCGGATTTTACGTCCGGCCTCGATCATCCGCTCCGGCGTGTGCCCCTTGCGCATGTCCTGTAATACCTGGGCATCCCCGCTCTCCAGGCCGAAATAAACGATCCCCAGCCCAAGGCCGCGCAATTGGGCAAGTTCCTCATCGGTTTTGCGGAGAATCCCCTTGGCGTTGGCGTAGATTCCGACCCGCTGGATCCACGGCATCTTTTCTCTTATGCGTGACAAGATCCTTACGAGCCTTTCCTGCGGGATGATCAAAGCGTCGCCGTCGATCAAAAAAACCCTTCGAAAAAAACCGAGGTTGGCGGAAGCGTAATCGATATCCGCATCGATTATGGCGTCCTCTTTTATCGTGAACCGCTTTTCCTTATAGGCGCCGCAAAAGGCGCACTTGTTGTGGGAGCACCCCAGGGTAACCTGGAGCAATAAGCTGTCGGCTTCGCTGGGAGGACGTATGATAAAGCCCTCGTAGTGCATTTCTTCCATGTTCGGTCTCCACGTGATGCGTGTATTTAATAAAAACAGTATAGCCTCATTATGAAAAATGGAATACCATCATTTCCAAAAGTGGAGGATATATGCAGAGGCGGAAACTGTCTGTTTACGTTTTGACCTACAATGAAGAGGCCAAGATACGCGACTGTCTTGAAAGCGCCGCCTGGGCTGATGAAATCGTCATTCTGGATTCTTTCAGCACCGACCGTACGGTCTCGATTTGTGAAAACTACACCGGCAAAATTTTCCAACAGGAATTCGTCGGTTTCGGCAAGCTGCGAAATATCGCCATTGAACATTGCATGAACGACTGGGTACTCAGCGTCGATGCCGACGAACGGGTCACGCCCGAGCTGCGGGAAGAGATCCTGAAGAAATTAGCCGACGCCCCGGATGCAGACGCCTATTTCATCCCTCGAAAATCCTATTTTCTCGAATATTGGGTTCGCCATTGCGGCTGGTATCCGGATTACCGGCAGCCCCAGTTCTTTGACAAACGCAAAATGAAGTACCGAGAACAGCTTGTCCACGAAGGTTTTGACGTTACAGGAAAAGTCGGCCGGCTGCGGGAACACGTGATCCAGCACCCATTTTTGAATCTGGACCAATTCTTGAAAAAAATGGACCGCTATTCTTCATTGCGCTCGGAAGATATGGTGAAGCAGGGCGCCTCGTTTCACATCTTGCAGGTTCTCACGCACCCTGCAGCGATGTTCTGGCGCATGTATTTTCAGAAGCTGGGTTTCCTGGACGGCAGGGTGGGGCTGATACTGTCGTTGCTATACGCCTATTATACGATGCTCAAGTATGTCAAATTATGGGAAAAGCTGCACTCGCAAGACGGCGGATGAGCGCAGCTTTTCCCATGTTATGAAAAGAGGCGGGCGCTCAGGCGAAAACACCGAGGCCGGCGTTCTCCATGAGGCTGTTACAAGCAACTCCTTTTCCGATTGATTTGGGTTGCGCCGTTATCATGCGGCTTTCTCTTCGCCTTCCCCTCTAACTCTGAGGGGGTTGGGGCCGAGTTGCCGGATTTTATCGGTCATCTCGCGGCTGATTTCTGCAAACCGCGGTCCTTCACCGGAGGACAGGTTATACATGGCGACACGGTCGGGCTCCATGCCTGTGCTTTCGAGGAGCTGCCGGACGTAAGCAACTCTTCTTTTCGCCCTGAGATTGCCTGACTGAAAATGGCAATCGCCTTCCATGCACCCGGCCACGAAAACCCCGTCAGCACCTTTCTCGATCGCTTTCATGAGGTGGATGATCGCAACTCTGCCGGTGCACGGCACTTTAATTATCCGGATGTTGCTCGGATACGTCAATCTCATCGAACCTGCCAGGTCCGCCGCAGAATACGCTCAGTATGTGCAGCAGAAGGCGACTATGAGCGGTTCAAAGTTTTCCATCAGATCGCTCCTTCCAGAAGGGCATCCACCTTTATCATGATCTGGTCGTCAGTATAATGGCCCAGCCGGATCGCTTTGGCCGGACACTCCGAAACGCAGACGCCGCATCCCTGGCAAAGCGCCTCGTTTATCTCCGATACGTCACTTTCGTTAATACGCGGAACACCATATGGGCAGCTTCGCACGCATACCAGACATGCGGCGCAGAGTCTCGGTTCGACCTCGGCGACAACGCCTCCGACAGTCACTTCCTTTGCCGACAGGAATGAAGCCGCCCTGGCGGCTGCCGCCATTGCCTGGGCTATGCTCTCTGAGATCAGCTTCGGACTGTGGGCGGTCCCGCACAGGTAAATACCCTCAGAGGCAAAATCGACCGGTCTCAACTTGACATGCGCCTCGATGAAGAACCCCTCGGGGTTGCGAGGAACTTTCAGAAGCCCGGCAAGCTCATCGTTTTCTTCGGGCAGAGTCGCCGCGCTGAGAATCACCGCGTCGGCGCTCATCTGTACGGGCCTCTGCAGCACATGGTCCATAAAGGAGACGCTGAGCGGCCACTTGCTATCCTGGGCTACTTCCGGCGGGCTGTTTTTATCGAACCTTACGAAAAGAACGCCGTTCTGCCTGGCCTTGGTGTAATAATCCTCGAGCACCCCGTAGGTGCGCATATCCCGATATAGGACGACGACGTCCATCTCCGGATTCAACTGCTTTAGCTCCAGAGCGTGTTTCACGGCGCCCTGGCAGCAGATCCTGCTGCAATTGGGGTTCTCGTCGTTGCGGGAGCCTACACACTGAATCATAATCGCCCGGCCCCATTTCGAAACCTCACCGGGGTTATTCTTGACCAACTGCCCCAGCTCGACTTGCGTAATGACGCGGTCCGATTCGCCGTACAGGAACTCCTTGGGTTTGTATTCGTGAGCGCCGGTGGCGACAATTATGACGCCATGGCTGACTTCCCTTGGGCCTCCAGCGCCGTTTTCAATCTTCGAGACGAAATTTCCCTTGTATCCCGAAACCCCGGTCAGGCGCGCTCCGGTCAATACCTCGATTTTGGCGTTCTCCCGAATTTGGGCAGTGAGCTTCTCGAGGTACTCGGAGACGTTGAGACCTTCAATGGTGTGCGGAATATTCCTGGCCATTCCGCCCAACTCGGCATTCTTTTCGACGATTATGGTTTCGAAGCCCTGCCGGGCAAGGCCCAGTGCTGCAGTCATGCCTGCTATGCCGCCGCCGACTATGAGGGCGCGTGGATTGACCGTAAGAGATTTTTCGACCAGCGGTTTAAGAAGAGAGGCGCGGGCCACCGACATGCGAATAAGGTCTTTGGCTTTCTCTGTAGCAAGCACCGGTTCTTTCTGGTGGACCCAGGCATCCTGGTCGCGGATATTGGCCATCTCAAACAAGTATTTATTGAGGCCGGAGTCCTTCATGGTCTCCTGGAAGAGCGGCTCGTGGGTGCGGGGCGAGCAGGCGGCGACGACGACCCGGTTTAGCCCGTTCTCCTTTATGATCTCCTTCACCTTCTCCTGGCTGTCCTGCGAGCACGTGAAAAGATAGTCGGTGCTGTAGACCACATTCGGTAGAGTTGCGGCGTACCTGGTGACTTCCTTAACATCCACCACCGAGGCGATATTTATGCCGCAGTTGCAAATGAAAACGCCGATTCGCGGCTCTTGCTCGGAGAAGTCCTTTTCCGGGGGGACTTCTCTAATCTTGACCTGCGAACCCCTTGCCGGGGCAAGATCGATCGCCGCAGCGCAAGCCGCTGCGCTCGCTTCCATAACTGAGGAGGGAATATCTTTGGGGCCCTGGAAAAGACCACAGACGTACATTCCCGGACGGGAGGCGCTTACCGGCGCAAACCCGCCGGTTTGCGCGAAATTGTGGTCCGTTACATCAATGCCCAGCCGCTTCGCCAGTTCGACGGTCTCGGGCGTCGTTTCCACACCTACCGAGAGAACAATCATATCGAACTGTTCTGCAAGCTGCTCTCCGGCCTCATTAGTGTACTGGATCGACACGTTGTCGCTGCCGGGAACGGGGTCCACCGTATGCACACGCGAACGGATGAAACGGACTCCATGCTTGTCGCGCGCCCTGTTGTAATATTTCTCGAAGTCCTTTCCGTAAGTGCGCATGTCCATATAGAAAATGGCCGTGTCGAGACCTTCAGGACAATGCTCCTTGGCGACCATCGACTCCTTTATGGCGTACATGCAGCAAACGCCCGAGCAATAGGTATGGGCACCGTGCTGGCGATCTCTGGATCCCACGCATTGTATCCAGGCAATCTTTTTAGGTTCCTGGTGGTCTGAGGGCCGCACGAGATGCCCCTGAGTGGGGCCGGAGGGTGAAAGTATGCGCTCGAACTCCATCGAGGTCACCACATTGGGGAATTTCCCATATCCGTGGGTATCGAGCTTCGATGGATCGAAAGCTCTAAAGCCAGGCGCTGCGATGATTGCGCCGACGTTAAGCTCGATCGGCCTGGGCTGTGCTTCGTGGCAAACCGCGTTCGCCAGGCAGGCTTCCACGCACTGGTAACACTCGGAGCACACGCCGCAGCTTAGACAGCGCGCCGCTTCGGCCCTCACCTGCTCTTCGGTGAACCCGAGCTGCACTTCTTCGAAATTGCCAGTGCGGACCTCCGGAGAAACAACGGGCATACGCGCGCGCGGCATTCTGTCATAGCCTTCGGTCGAGACTTCCCGGACCGCTTGCCATTCCTTTTCACGCCCGGCGCTTAGATCTTCCCCTCGTATGTATCGGCCAATCGAGATTGCCGCCTGTTTGCCTGCGGCGATCGCCTTGATTACCGTCTTGGGGCCGGTCACTGCATCCCCGCCCGCAAAAATGTCAGGATCGTGGGTCTGCTGGGTGAGCGGGTCAATGGTCATCGTGCCCCAATCGGTAAGCCGGCAGGCGCACTCTTCGGTAAGACACGCCCAGTCGGATTCCTGGCCGATGGCCGGAACGACTGCGTCCACCTCCATGATGAACTCGGACCCCGCAATGGCCACCGGCCGCCTTCGTCCGCTTGCATCCGGCTCTCCAAGCTCCATCCTCTCGCATTCAACAGCCTTCACCCGCCCGTTTTCCCCGATAACGCGCTTGGGGTTGGTGAGGGTCATGATCTCGATGCCTTCTTCGCGGCACTCGTGGATCTCTTCCTCGTTGGCGGGCATCTCCTTCTCGCTTCTGCGATAGACGATAAAAGGCTTGCTCGATCCGTTGCGAAGGGCCGTTCGCACTGTGTCCATCGCAACGTTTCCACCGCCTATCACTGCGACGCGATCCCCCAGGGGGACCTTTTTGCCCAGATTTATGTCTCTCAAGTATTCAACACCAGGGACCACCCCTTCGAGTTCTTCGCCCGGGATGCTGAGCGCCTTGCATTCCTGGGCGCCTATGCCCATGAAGAAGGCCTTGTACCCCTGGTCTCTGAGTTGAGAGATGGTAAAGTCTTTGCCGATCTCCACCCCCGTTTTGAACTCCACGCCCATATCCCGTATGACCTGGATTTCGGCTTCGATTATGTTTTTGGGGAGTCTGTAGGAAGGAATGCCAACGGTCAGCATGCCGCCGGGCACGGGCAGCTTTTCAAAAACCGTCACCCGGTAACCTTCGATCGCCAGGTAATAAGCGCACGATAGGCCTGCAGGACCAGAACCGATGATTGCAACCTTCTCGTCGCGTTTTTCCTTTATCTGCGGGACGAACCTGGTTTCGGAACTCAAGTCCAGATCGGCCAGGAAGCGCTTGATCGAATCGATCGCCACCGGCTCGTCGAACTCGCCCCGCGTGCAGTCGGTCTCGCAGGGATGGTCGCAGACCCGGCCGCAGATGGCGGGCAGGGGGTTTTCTTCCTTGATAAGCTTCAGGGCCTCCCGATACTTGCCCTGAGCAGTCAAAGCCACATACCCCTGGACAGAAATGTGCGCCGGGCAGGTCGCCTTGCACGGGGAAGTACCGCGCTTTTCGATCGAAAAGGCGCCCGGTACGGCTTGGGCGTACTTTCGGAATGCCGCCCGGCGGACATCGAGACCCTCGTTGTATTCATTCTTGCATTCGACGGGACAGACTTTGGCGCATTCGCCGCAACCCGTGCACTTGGATGGGTCCACATAACGAGGCTTTTGCAAAAGCTCTACCGTGAAATTTCCCGGCTCACCGGTGACTTGCTGAACTTCGGACAGGGTCAGAAGCTCGATGTTCAGATGCCGGCCGACCTCGACCAGCTTGGGGGAGATTACTCACATCGCGCAGTCGTTTGTGGGGAAGGTCTTGTCGAGTTGCGACATCACTCCGCCGACGGCGGAGGATTTTTCGACCAGATAAACATAAAAACCAGTGTTGGCAAGATCGAGCGCCGCCTGCATGCCGGCGATCCCCCCGCCAACGACCATAACGGAACCAACGGGTCCATCTTTCTGGGTCTGCATGAATCTACACCTCTGAAATTTTTGATGATTTCCCGAAATAACGACAAAAACGCTCCAGGGGCGAACGAATGCTTCTCAGTCGAGAACCTGGTGGGGATTGGAGCCATGCGAACCTGAGCAGGAATTAAAGACTAGCGTCGAGAAGATTCCGAGGCATTCCCTTTTTTGCGTAGTATGTCAATATAATTCAAAACTGTTGTTTGGGAAAGGGGAAAACGTATGTCATACCGAAATATGGGCCAATCAGGATCTTTGCTCAAATATGCCTCACATCTTGACAGGTCCGCTCTGAGGTGGGAAAAAGAAAATTATTTACTATTTCGCATTTTTATGTGCAAATTATTGAAAAGATTTCCCTGGTGGGGATTGTAAAATGAAAGAACCTGTTAGATTCGTCGGCGCAGGTCCCGGCGATCCTGAACTAATTACGGTAAAGGGGATGCGCTTTCTTAAGGAGGCTGACATTGTGGTGTATACCGGCTCTTTGGTTCCACAAACCCTCCTCCAATATTGCAGAAAAGACGTTAAGGCCTATGACAGCGCCTCTTTGACGCTCGCACAGACACACGCGCTTCTCAAGGAGGGCTATGAGGCCGGAGAACACGTCGTTCGGCTTCATACCGGAGACCCGAGCCTATATGGCGCGATCCATGAGCAAATGACTCTTCTGGATCGCGACAAGATCGACCATGAGGTGGTGCCTGGGGTCTCGGCGGCTTTTGCCGCCGCTGCGGCAATCAAGCAGGAACTTACCATTCCGGAGATCTGTCAAACTGTAATCCTGACGCGGCTCGGGGGCAGGACTTCTGTGCCGGGGAAGGAGGAATTGGAAGCCCTTGCCTCACACCGCGCCTCTATGGTCATTTACCTTAGCGTTCAGCGTATCGAAAAGGTTGTTGCGGAGCTGAAGGCGCATTATCCGGTTGATACGCCTGCGATAGTCGCCTACAGGGTAGGGTGGCCGGACCAGAAATTGATCCGGGGGACTCTGGAGAACATAGCCGATAAGGTGCGGACCGCGAAAATCGAGCGCCAGGCGATCATCCTGATTGGCGAGGTCTTCAAGATAAGGGGTCTGGACGGCAAAATGAACAAAAGGTCGAAGCTCTATGACGAAACGTTCGATCATAAATTCAGGGATGCCGCAAAATCCGAATAGGAGTAATCAGAAGACGGCAATTTTCGCCCTGACGCAGAAGGGCGCTGAACTCGCGGCCCGGATAAGCGCGCGAATCCCTGGCAGCGCTTGTCTATGCAACTATCGTTACGCTTTGCCGGGCATGACCCTTTTCGGGCATATATCGGAGGTTTTCCCATCAGCCTGGCGGGAGTGCGACTCGATCATCTGCATAATGGGTTGCGGAATAGCGGTCCGGATGGTTTCGCCTCTGCTCGAAGACAAGACGGTAGACCCTGCGGTTGTGGTTCTGGACCAGGATGGCCGCTTTGCGGTAAGTCTCGTTTCGGGTCATATCGGCGGGGCCAACGAG
The DNA here is from genome assembly GCA_003165235.1 of Syntrophobacteraceae bacterium. Taxonomy (GTDB): domain Bacteria; phylum Desulfobacterota; class Syntrophobacteria; order Syntrophobacterales; family Syntrophobacteraceae; genus SbD1. Next base: position 29,909 of record PLSV01000148.1, on the reverse strand, counting down.
CTGGCGAGAGAGGTTGCTTCGATTACCGGCGGCCAGGCCGTAATAACCACGGCGTCCGACCTCCAGGACAAGCCGGCCGTGGACCTGGCTGCAAAGAGCGCGGGCCTGCGGATAGAAAACAGCGGAATACTGAGCAGAATCCAAGCTGCCATCCTGGACGGGGAGCCTCTCTGGATATTCGATCCCGATGGGCTCCTGTTGAAGCATCTACCGGCGGATCACGGTTTGCGGGTGATCAGCGCCGCCGGGGACCTGGGCCCTCTTCGGGCAAGCCTCGGGATATGGGTTTCGGAATTGCTCTCCCCTCGAAATGTAAGATGCCTCAATCTCAGGCCTGCCAACCTCGTTATCGGGATCGGCTGTAACAGGGGAACCCCAGCGGAGGAAATCGTCGGATTTATCGAGAAAAAGCTCAAGGAGAACAGGCTTGCGCCTCTTTCGATAAAGCATTTCGCAACCCTGGATATTAAATCGAACGAGCGCGGGCTTCTGGATGCGGCAAGGGTATTCGACAGGCCGATTCACTTTTGCGCCCGCGAAGAGATAGAGGGCATTGTAGTTCCGAACCCGTCGGAAACGGTTGCCCGGCATGTAGGAGCGAGAAGCGTATGCGAAGCAAGCGCCCTTTGGACCGCAGGGACGCAGGAATTGCTCGTGCCCAAGACGAAAGCGCGAAACTGCACCCTGGCGGTCGCCAGGGTAAGCTCTCCATAATCAGCCTTGGACCGGGTTACAGTTCTTACATGGCCCGGGAAGCGCTCGACGCGCTCGATGCAGCAGAAATCGCGCTGGGGTATAAGACCTACCTGGACCTCGTTTCCGACCTTCTGCAGAACAAGACCGTCATTGCCAGCGGAATGCGAAAAGAGGTGGAACGNNGGCATGGCCGGGCTGGTTTTGGATATCTGTAGAGAAAACCGGCTCAATGTTTTGGAGTGGGATGGAAAGGGCTTAAATGCGTCCCCTGGTTTTTTCCTGCGAGTAATTCCCGGGATCCCTGCTTTCAACGCGGCGGCTTCCCTTTTAGGCGCACCCCTCATGCACGATTTTGCTGCGGTGAGCCTTAGCGATCATCTGACTCCATGGGAGGTCATTGAAAAAAGACTCTCCGCCGCAGCCGAGGCTGATTTCGTCCTCGCCATATACAATCCTCGGAGCAAGAGCAGGCCGGATTCCCTTGAAAAAGCCCGACAGATCATTCTTCGCCACCGGTCCCCCGAAGCGCCAGCGGCAATTGTGCGCCGGGCGATGCGCGAAGGGCAGTGGAAATGCGTGACTGCTCTTGGGCGCCTCCCGGTTGACGAGGTGGACATGCAGTCGGTGGTAATCGTTGGAAACAGCCGGACCTATGTATGGAACGGCTGGATGGTTACCCCGAGGGGCTACCTGGACAAATATTCAATTGCTGTGGAATGCGGGCAGGGTTGACACTGTTCCAGGTGACCGCTTGTCAGGTGCGCTCCTGCCGCCAGGGGACGAAATACTAAATGCGGGCTGAATCGTCCTGCTGCTCCCGAAGGGCCTCGCTTACCGCAAAGAGGATTCTTTCCATCGCGGCTGGGCCCAGTCCGAGCGTTTTGGCGCTTTCCCTGTCATTAAGATCCATGTCGGGCTTTCGTGTGGGACCCACCGACAGTTTGTGGCAAACCGAGTTAGCCAGGCTGACGATTTGAGTAAGCTCCGGGGCCGACCGGGCCTGGTCGGGCTGGTGGTGGTTTGCGATGGCGTCCTCAATATCGGTGGCAAAACGCCATTTATCAGCAATTATCCCGCCCACATCGGCGTGTGTGAAACCTAGTTTTTGTCCCTCGATTTCCACGAAGTCCGCGCCGTCGTTATAGACCTCCTGCATAATTTCCCGCATTACTGCGGGGGACCGCAAAAAGAGCGCTGTCTTGCCAACGTCGTGCATAAGCCCGGCCAGGTAAGCCTCCTCTTTGTTCTGGAAGTCGATCTCATCCCCTATCGTTCGGGCCGCCAGGCCGCATCCGACCGCATGTTCCCAAAGGAGCTTTTCAGAAAGACCCACATTCAAAAACATGCCTTTCAGGACCGCAGTCATAATGAGAGATCTGATGGAGTCGAATCCCATGAACATAACGGCGTCGCGCAGAGTGGAGATAGACCGCGACGCCCCGTAGTATGGCGAATTCGCCACCTTGAGGACGCGGGCGGCAAGCGCCTGGTCTTTTATGATAAGCTGGTGAATCTCCCTCGGCGTCGAATCGTCGTCTGAGAGCTTCTCCATTACCCGAGCAGCAATATGGGGCATCGAGGGGAGATCTCCAGTCAACTCAGCGATCCTGGCAGCCTTGAGGGATTCAGAGCCAGAGCAGGTGGTTCTTTCTCCCGGCGTAACATGTGAACCTGTTGTCGTTTCAGGCTTCATCTTAACTCCGTCATTTTCGGTGAGTATTTCCTGCCGATCATACATGTCACGATTACTCATTCGGCATGATAGGAGATAAAGTTCACTAAAAACAAGACGCCATGCTTTTATTGAGATACTTTCAAAAAAAGAGAGCCGGCCGCTTCTGCTCGAAACGGCCGGCTCCTAAAAAAGAAAGATGCAGGGAGAAAGATGAAACATAGTGTTTCCGCTTCACTCCTGTTTTTCGCTCTCCGTCCCCTGACTCGTATGGTCGGCCGGGTTAGACGCCCCGCCATGAGATTCAGCTCGGGCGTGCCTGAGTGTGAACTCCTCTTGCGCCTGTTTGTTCTCACGCCGTTCGCGCTTGAGCAGGCGACTGGTCTTGAAATAAGGCTTGAATAGGAGCCATATGCCGACAATAAAACCGACCAGGGCCGAAAGCAAAATGGCTGTATACAGCTCGAAACTTGGATTGGTCTGATAGACGTAAATATTAAGCTTGAAGCTGACAGGTTGTGTCCAGGTCTGCATGTTCTGATAAATGAAAATGGCGATCACACAAAGTATGAGCAGAGTTACAAGCAGCTTAAAGAGCTTCATCAGCGCTCTCCTTCTTGAAATAAGGTGAAAGTTTGGAGTATGATTGATGTATGTGTTCAGGAATACTGCGTATTTCGGTTAGGGCAGCCATGAAGTTCGTGTCGCCTCGCCACCTGGGCACTATATGAAAGTGCAGATGTTCCTCGTAGCCTGCCCCGGCTTCCCGGCCGAGATTGATGCCGATATTGAATCCATCCGGGCGCATTACCCTTTGCAGAGCGCGCGTGGATCTTTTGATCCAATCCATGAGGTCACGGTCCTCGTCGGCGGTTAGTTCGTCCAAACTTGATATGTGGCGCCCGGGAAAAACGAGCAGATGCCCGTTGTTGTACGGGAACCTGTTCATCATGACCTTTACGAGGTCGCCACGGTAAAGGATAAGAAGCTGCTCGTCGGACTGACTTTGGTCTTCAGGACAAAAAATACAGCCCGGCGGCTTCTTGCCAAGAATATATTCGATACGCCATGGCGCCCAGAGATTGCGCACCCCGACTACTCCTTAATCTGTCATCTGCTAAATCTGAAATATTTCGGCCTCGATCTTATCCTGAATTCTCAGCACCCCGATGCTTTTCCCGGAAGCTCCCCGTCCGAGGAATAGGGATCCCGGATTGAACCAGAGCAGACCGTTTTCCCATAAAATCAGTGGTTGATGAGTGTGTCCGAAAATAATGGCGTCAACACTGGTGAACTCCTGCTTGAGCCTCTGACGGATTCCAACGGGCGATCCAAAGCCGTGAGTGATCCCCAGGCGAAAGGGGCCGGCCCTCACGATCTTCCGGGCCGGGAGCCGCTGATGAATTGAATGATCATCCATATTTCCGGCGACGGCATCAAGCGGATACTGCTCCAGGTAGTTCAATACCTCGACTCTCTCCCAGTCCCCCAGATGAATCACCGTGTCGGCGTCATCGCAGAATTCGGAGCACAAGGCTTTGAATTCGTCTGTTGCTTTGCTGAGGTGGGTGTCGGACATTACGACAATCTTTATCGCGCCGGGCATGCCATCCTCGATGATCTCCAGGGTTGGCGCCTAAGACGCCGCATCTCGACCCTGCCTGGAATTAAAATTTTACTATAGCAATAAGCACTGAAAATACAAGTATTTTCAGCCCTGAAGGCCGCGGCGGAAGGGTTTTCGTTCAGATCGGAAGCACTTCGATATTCCCCCAGATCCCTATTTTGTCTTTAATCAGGATCAAAACCGCTTCGATCGAAGGAATCCTGGGAGCAAGCTCCAGGGCTTTGTCAATATCGGCCCGGGTTTTCACCATGTTGCCAAGCCGTGTTGCAGCGGCGTCCGCGAGAGCTGCGTCAGACGAAATGATGGTTACTGCGTCCGCTTTGCCAAAGCTCAAAGAGTGGCCGACTGTTCCCGAGGAAGTGCAAATTCCGATTGGAAAGCGCTCGGGGCGAAGTTTCACGGCAATTTTACCGGTGAACGGGGAATCCGGTCCGGCGAAAATTCCTACGATGGTTTCCTGCTGCAGGTGAAGGTAGCAGTCCCCGCCGTTTTCAACTATTACCGAATCGGAAAACGGTTCAAGGGAGACCCCGACCGCCTGGGCGATAGCGCCGGCGACGCTTGCCATCGGCCCGACCCCGGCGGTAATCGCCGCCTTGAGCATCCGGCGGACCAGCGAAGGCGCTAGAGGATCGTCGGGGAGAGGCGCAAGGGATCGCAGGAAGTCCTCATGTGAGGCGATATACTGCTCCAATTGAAGACGACAACTTAGAACCGCCTGCATAGCTTCCCGCTCGAGGTTTAGCCTCGCCCGGACCCAAAGATCGGTTTCCCGGTACTTTACCTGGAAGCTTTCCCAGCCTTTTGGAGCCTTATGTTGATAGCGGTAGAAGCGGTGGGTTTCGGTGTACATTGCGTAATGGTTAACCGGAAAACGTGGATACAAAACGCCGGGTTGTATTTAAACAAGCATTCAGGCTTCGTGTCTTCGCGAGATAAAATTTCCCGACTCCGCGAGTTGTGCAGAAGCACGGTGCTGCGCAAGGCCCGTGATGAACCAGGCCAATCTATTCCCATTCAATCGTGCTCGGCGGCTTTGATGAAATGTCGTAGACGACGCGGTTTACGCCTTTCACTTCGTTTATGATCCGGTTTGAAATCCGTCCCAGCACCTCGTAAGGAAGTCTTGCCCAGTCCGCAGTCATGGCGTCCACACTTTCCACCGCCCGCAGGGCGATCACCTGCTCATAGGTGCGCTCGTCGCCCATGACCCCCACCGACCTGATCGGAAGCAGCACGGCGAAGGACTGCCATACATGTTCATACCAGCCGGAGGCTTCGATTTCCTCCTGGATCACGGCGTCTGCCTCGCGTAGAATCTCCAGGTTCGCCGGGCTCAGTTCTCCGATGATCCTGATCGCCAGGCCCGGACCCGGAAAGGGATGCCGCATGATGATCCTCTCGGGAAGGGCGAGTTCTCTTCCAACCAGCCGCACCTCGTCCTTGAAAAGCTCCCGCAGCGGTTCGATCAGCTCCAGCTTCATCCCCTCGGGCAAGCCTCCGACGTTGTGGTGAGTCTTTATGGTGGCTGAAGGTCCCTTGAATGAGACGCTTTCGATCACGTCGGGGTAGAGCGTCCCTTGCGCCAAATAGCGGGCGTCCCTGATTCGCGCGGCCTCCCGCTCGAAGACCCCGATAAAAAGATTGCCGATTATCTTTCGTTTGCGCTCCGGGTCTGAGACTCCTCGCAAACAATCGAGAAACTCCGCAGACGCGTCGATGTGAATGAGATTTATTTCGAAATGATCGCGGAATACCCTTTGAACGGTCTCGGCCTCGCCTTTTCGCAGAAGCCCGTTATCGACGAAAATACAGTGAAGCCGCTCGCCTATGGCCTTGTGAAGAAGGACCGCCACCACCGAGGAGTCCACGCCGCCGCTCAAAGCGCAGATTACCTGATCGTTGCCGACTTTTTCGCGAATCGAGCTAACGGTCGATTCTACGAAAGATTTCATCGTCCAGGACGGGCGGCACCGGCAGATGCGGAAGAGAAAATTTTCCAGAATGTCCTTGCCGCAGGGCGTGTGCGCTACTTCCGGATGAAACTGCACCCCGTAGAGATGACGCTTCGAGTCGCCCATCGCAGCGGTAGGAGAATTATCGCTGTGAGCCATTGTCTTGAAAGAAGGCGGGAGCTTGAGGATTCGGTCGCCGTGACTCATCCAGACCCGCACCCCCTGTTTTTCAATGCCGTAGAAAATATCTCCAGGCATGTCTATGTCTATGGCAGCGGGGCCGTATTCACGCCTTTGAGCCTTTTCGACGGCCCCTGAAAGCTGGTGAGCCAGCAGTTGCATGCCGTAGCAAATGCCAAGCAGCGGAATTCCAAGATCGAATATTGCCGGATCGGCCAAAGGGGCGCCTTCGTCGTGCACGCTCGATGGCCCTCCGGAGAGGATAATTCCCTTAGGCTTGAAGTTTTCGATCTCCTTCAGGCTCATATTGAAGGGATGGATCTCACAGAAAACGTGGCTTTCCCTAACTCGGCGGGCAATCAACTGCGTGGTCTGGGAGCCGAAATCGAGGATCAGCACCCGTTCCTGGCGTAAATGGTCGAACATGTTCTTTGGCTCCCCCTGAGGGCTTATTTTAGATCCACCTGGTAGTTGGGCGCTTCTTTGGTGATGATGACGTCATGGACATGGCTTTCGCGGAGTCCGGCGCTTGTGATCCGAACCATTTTCGTTTTGATGCGAAGCTCGCCCAGGGTGGCGCACCCAAGATAGCCCATGCCGGCGCGCAGCCCTCCCATTAGTTGGTGTACGACATCGGAAATCAGCCCACGGTAGGGCACCCTTCCTTCGATTCCTTCCGGCACCAGCTTTTTGGGCTCGAACACGTCATCCTGAAAATAGCGGTCCTTGCTTCCTTCGCGCATTGCGCCAAGAGACCCCATTCCACGGTAAACCTTGTAGCTGCGGCCCTGGTATAGAATAGTTTCACCGGGACTTTCGTCGGTCCCGGCAAACAGGCTGCCGATCATTACGCTGTCGGCTCCGGTGGCCAGGGCCTTAACGATGTCACCGCTGTACTTGACTCCACCGTCGGCAATGATCGGTATCCCTTTTGCCCGGGCCACCCTTGCGCACTCGATGATGGCGCTTACCTGCGGAACACCGACTCCCGCCACGATTCTCGTAGTGCAGATTGAACCGGGCCCAACACCTACCTTGACACCATCCGCACCGGCTTTGATAAGGGCTTCGGCGCCCTCAGCCGTAGCAACATTGCCCGCTATCACCTGAATGCCCCCCAACTCGGCCTTGATTGTTTTCACCGTCTCCACAACATTGTGGGAGTGACCGTGCGCACTGTCCACAACAATCACATCAGCGCCGGCGCTCCGCAAAGCGGTCGCCCGCGCAAGCATATCATTGCCGGTCCCGACTGCAGCGCCGACACGAAGCCTGCCCAGATGGTCTTTGCTGGCGTTCGGATACTTCGTTATCTTCATTATATCCTTTATCGTGATAAGCCCTTTGAGCCGGCCGACTTCATCGACCACCAGCAGTTTTTCGATCCGGTTTTTCTGGAGCAGTCTTTTCGAATCCTCGAGCGAAATGCCCAAAGGGGCGGTAATAAGATTGTCTTTGGTCATTATATCGGCGACCCTGATTGTTCTGTCGGTTTCAAACCTTAGGTCCCTGTTGGTTATGATCCCAACGAGTTGGTCTCCCCTCACCACCGGCACGCCGGAAATACGGTATTTGGACATCAGGTCGAAAACATCGCCGATCTGCTGGTCGGGGTCCACCGTGACCGGATCGACTATCATGCCGCTCTCTGATTTCTTGACCTTGTTTACCTCCTGCGCCTGGGCGGCGATGCTCATATTGCGGTGAATTATTCCGATTCCGCCTTCACGGGCCATACTGATCGCCGTATCGGATTCGGTCACCGTATCCATGGCGGCGCTCACCAGAGGGATTCGCATCTTGATCTCCCTGGTCAGCATAGTCCCAACGTCGGTTTCAAGCGGCAAAACTTCCGAGTAGTTGGGCAGAAGGATGATATCATCGAATGTCAGCGCTTCGGGTACCTCAAGATTCGTCTTGTGCTCCATTTATTTTCTCCGAGTCTTATATCTCCGGCTTAAGTCAATATTGTGGGCCTTTATCCCTTTTGCAGCCGCCATGTCAAGCCCGTTCTTAGTCCGGCGGTCTCGCCGCCTGGAAGCTCCGACTCCTTCTCCACAAGGTCGATGAGAAGGCCTTCGAGCAGGCCCGCATCGGTCACAACAAACCGGTCCCGGCCAAAACAGGAAAGAATTTCTGAAACTATAACGGTCCCGCCAAGGATTATGTCTTCCCGTCCGGGCTCCAGGCCCGTAATCAGCCGTCTTTGAGCCACAGGCATTCGCCCCAGGGATTCTATCGTATGGGAAAGCCACTCTTTGGCAAGGACCACTCCGTTCACCCGGTAAGGGACATAGCGCTCCATTTTTATATACATACCCGCCAGAGTGGCGACCGTTCCAGCAGTCCCGATAAGCCGCAGCCCCACGAATGATTTTATACCGGATTTATTCAGATTTTCATATAGCTGCTCTTTAGCTGAAATGATTTCACTTCTGGCCCCGAGCGCCGCCCGTTCGACAGCCTCGGCGCCCGGCGGGTCGGCTTTAAGGTATGCCTCTGTCAGCGTTGCAGCTCCAATGGGCCGGCTTGCGTTCCTGATAGCGCTCTTTTTTCCCATCAGCACAAATTCGGTGCTTCCCCCGCCAACGTCAAAGGTGACCAGATCGCTCCCAGTTTCGGGAAGTGCGCTCAAGACGCCCTTTGCGGAAAGCACCGCCTCGGTTTCCTCCGAGAGGATCTTGCACTCGATTCCCGTCTCGGCGGCAATTCTGTCAAGCACGGCGCGGGAGTTGTTCGCGCGCCTCACAACCCCGGTAGCCCCGCAGGAGATCTTTCCGACCCTGAATTGCCTCAAAATAGATATGTATTCCTTCATGGCCGAAATGTTTCTATGCTGCGCTTCCTCCGTGATCGCGCCGGCTTCCTGAAAATCCTGAGCGAGCCGTGTCACCCTTCTTTCCGTGCGAACAGGCGCCAGTTGAGTCCCATTCTTTCGCGCAATCAGCATACGTGTGGTATGAGATCCAATATCCAGGCCCGCAAAACAATTCTCAGAAACTGATTGGCCCAACTCTGCTTCTTTCCTCACTTGACATTGCCTTTCAACTGCCATTATTCTCTGTTTAATTTGAGGAGACGATTGCGAATGATCCTGGAGATAAATCCGAAGCATCCGGAGCCTAGAAAAATCAAGAAAGTTGTTGAGGTTCTGAAAAACGGGGGGATAATAGCCTATCCCACGGATACATTTTACGGCATCGGTTGCGACCTCTTCAATAAAGCTTCCATAGAGAAAATTTATCAGTTGAAACGCCGTTCACAGCACCAGCCTTTCAGTTTCATTTGCAGCAACCTGAAGAACATAAGCGAGTACGCCCAAGTCACAAATTACGCCTATAAAAACATGAAGCGGCTTTTGCCCGGGCCTTATACTTTCGTGCTGGAAGGCTCCCGCATGGTGCCCCGTATCATGCTGACCAAAAGGCAAACCGTTGGAATCCGTGTTCCCGACCACCCGATCTGCCTGGCCATTGTTGAGTCGCTGGGACACCCCATAATCAGCACAAGCGCTACAGACCCTGAAACCCAAGGGATTTTGTCCACCCCGCGGGAAATTCAAGATAAAATCGGCCACGCCATCGATCTGATCGTGGACGGAGGAATTGTGCCTGGCGCGCCCTCCAGTGTCATTTCACTCATAGACGATACACCGGAAATCCTGCGGGAGGGCGCAGGAGACCTTTCCCCTTTCAGAACATGAAAGACATGAGCGTTGCGTAACCTTGCGAACCTGACAGGCGCAACATTATCGGTCGAAATCGGGGAGCTGGTACCTGACGAACGCCGATGAATCGTATATAATATCACCCAGCCTCTCGCCAGCATCGCTTCCCAGGATAAGGTCCAAAAGAGAGAATTTGCTCTTTTTGGCCTTTACCACTTCAGGCTCGCCCGCAATCTTTGCAAGCTCACCAGCTTTTGCCACAGCGTCTTCGAAGTTGCCGAGCTGATCCACCAGCTTTAGCTCAAGAGCTTTTTCGCCCATGATTATCCTGCCGTCTGCGACCTCGCGTACGCGGTCTTCAGGCAAATTGCGCGCCAGAGCTACGTCCCGGACGAATTGACGGTAGGTCTCATCAATCGTCGACTGGAGCAGTTCTTTCTCTTCCGGCGTCATTTCGCGGGACGGGTTTCCGATATCTTTGAATTGCCCGCTCTTGATCGTGACCATCTGGTAGCCGATTTTGCCGAAAAGCTCCCGCAGGTTGGGGAAATGGATTATCACGCCTATGCTTCCCGTGATCGTCCCGGGATTGGCTACGATATGGTTTGCAGCCGATGCGATGTAATAGCCGCCGGAGGCCGCGACACTTCCCATCGAGACGACTACTGGCTTGGTGGCAATGGTTCGCCGGATTTCCCTGTATATTTCCTGTGAAGGCCCAACAGCCCCGCCGGGGGAGTCGATTCTGAGCACGATTGCCTTAATTGTTGAATCTTTTCTCCAATCCTTGATCTGCTTCACGGTGTCCTGGGAGCTGACGATCGCCCCTTTTATCTCGATTAGCCCCACCCGGTTGCCCTTTACCGAGAATTCAACGTCAGAAACCAACCAGACAATCACCCCGGTCAATACGACTCCGATCACTACTCCAAGAAGACAGCCGCGCGTTTTCATAGGTTGACATTCATCCGGATAGGTTAAAAAAAAACCGGTCAGGCACTCGACGCGCCTGACCGGGGGGTTCATGGAGAAGCCGAAAAGTGCGTGCGAGTTAAGCTTTATCGCTGTTTAAAGCGTTATTGGCCGAAATTTGCGCCTTGGCTTCAAGCTCTTCTTTGAGCAGTTCGCCAAGGTTCGATGTAGCGGCTTTGCTGGTGTTCATGTACTCGTCATAATTGGACCGGTCGTCCTGTTCTTCGACCTTCTTGACTGAAAGACCGATCTTTCTGTCTTTCGGAGAGATGTTGATCACTTTTGCGGTGATTTTGTCACCGGGTTTGAACTGGCCGACCGGGGACTTGATCTTCTCCTTGCTTATTTCCGAGACATGGACGAGGCCTTCGATTCCTTCCTCAAGCTCCACAAAGAGACCGAAATCGGTGACGTTTGTGATCGGACCCGACACAATGCTGCCCATGGGGTAACGCTGCGGAATGCTTTCCCATGGGTCGGATTCAAGCTGCTTGATCCCGAGCGAGAACCGTTCGTTGTCCTTGTCGATGTTGAGCACGATCGCCTGGACTTCCTGATTTTTGCGAAAAATCTCGGAGGGATGCTTGACCCGCTTTGTCCACGAGATATCCGAAATATGAACGAGGCCGTCAATGCCTTCATCGATGCCGATAAAAATGCCGAAATCGGTTATGTTCTTTATCTTGCCGGCGATTGTGGTCCCAACGGGGTATTTCTGCGCTATAACGTCCCATGGATTCGATTCAAGCTGTTTCATGCCCAGCGAAATGCGCTTGCTCTCGGGATTGATGCTGAGCACGATGGCTTCGACTTCGTCGCCGACCGAAAGAATCTTTGATGGATGTCGTATCTTCTTTGTCCAGGACATCTCGGAGACATGAATGAGCCCCTCGACGCCTTCCTCAATTTCAACGAATGCGCCGTAATCGGTCAGGCTGACAACCTTGCCCCGCACCTTGGTCTCGACCGGGTACTTCTCCTCGGCCTTGGTCCATGGATCATCCACAAGCTGCTTGAGGCCAAGGGACACTCTCTCGCTGTCACGGTCGAAGCTGAGGATCTTCACTTTTATCTTGTCGCCGATCTGAAACATTTCCGAAGGATGTCCCACCCGGCCCCAGCTCATGTCGGTAATGTGCAGCAACCCGTCGATCCCGCCAAGGTCAACGAAAACACCGTAATCGGTGATATTCTTTACGATGCCGTCAACCACCTTGTTGTCTTCGAGGGTAGCAAGAGTATAGGATTTCATCTGCTCGCGCTCTTTTTCAAGCAGGGCGCGGCGAGAAAGCACGACGTTTCTTCTTTTCTTGTTATATTTGAGAACTTTAAAGGGAAAGGTATGCCCGATAAGCGATTCGAGATTCCTGACCGGCCGCAGGTCAACCTGAGATCCGGGCAAAAAGGCCTGTACTCCAATGTCGACGGCCAGACCCCCCTTGACCTTTGCGATGATTTTTCCCTCGATCATGCCGTCGTCGCTGTAGATTCGGCTTATATCGTCCCATACCTTGATCTTGGCGGCTTTCTCCTTTGACAGATGAATTGTGCCGTCATCGTCATCATGGAACTCGAGCAGAACGTCGATTTCATCACCAATGCCGGCCTGCACTTTGCCGAGTTCATCCTTGAATTCATGAATCGAGATTTGGCCTTCCGATTTGTACCCGATGTCAACCATGACAAAATCATCACTGACCTGGACGATCCGTCCGCGGATCACCTCGCCCTCTTGGATATTTCGGAAGCTTTGCTCATAAAGGTCGTGCATGGAATCCGTTTCTTCCTCAGGCTCCTGTTCGTCCGAAGAAGAAAGAGTTTCCAGTTCAAGGGTTTGTTCTTTTTGTTCATCTTTTACGGTCATCGATCCTATCTGGCCCCCTTACCTGATTTTTGGCTTTTTGCCATATCAAAATAGAACTCTAACAAACAGCGGATAAATAAGCAATCTTAAAGTTGTTCTCAATATGCTGGAGAACCGGCTTCGATCAGCTTTTGGACCTGCTCGCCAAGCCGATCGACTACTTCCTCAACGCTGAGGCGCGACGTATCCAGCAAAATGGCCCCTTCGGCGGGCCGCATGGGAGAATGGTCGCGGTTCGAGTCCGCCTCGTCGCGCTCTCGAATGCGCTCCTGCATTTCTTCCAAAGACAGGCTTATCCCCTTCTCACTATATTCTGCAAACCGTCTTTTGGCTCGCGCCTGCAAATCCGCTGTTAGAAATACCTTCACATCGGCCTTCGGAAAAACGGCTGTAGCCGTGTCGCGCCCCTCTGCGACGATGCTGACCTGCTCGGCCAGCCTTCTTTGCCACGACACCAGAAACTCTCTTACTGCAGGCAGTTGAGAAATCCTGGAAGCCGCCTCGCTGATCTCCGGGCTGCGAAGCTCCTCCGAGAGAACCCTTTCGCCGTAGCAAATCTCCAGCTTATTCTCCTTTATGAAAAACAAAAGCGGTATTCGCTCCAGCAGCTCAAGGGCTTGATTTTCGTCCAGGCCTGCTCGCAATTGCCGGCTGCGCCCGTCAGAACCGGTGTCTAACGCCCATGCAAAGGCCCGATACATGGCCCCGGTATCCAGATATACAAAGCCAAGCCTTTTTGCCAAAATTTTGCAAACAGTGCTCTTTCCGGCGCCGGCCGGGCCGTCTACGGCGATTATCACTGGTTCTGCACTCCGCCGGAGCCTGCCTCGGACCCCGGATCAGGTCCAGGACAGGCGCCGATCCGGGGTAGGCCTTGCCCGCCATTCGAATCAGTCAGGTCCATTTCCGCCAACAACTGGCTCAGAGTGCGGACGAACCGTCTGTTCTCCTCCGGAAGGCCCGCATTCACTCGAATGAATCGTTCCATGCCGTAGGACGCCATGGACCTGATGATCACTCCGTGGCGCAGCATGGCTTCGAATAATCTTTTCGCTTCGCAGGCAACCTCAATCAGAAAGAAATTGGCCTCTGAAGGGATGTATTTCAGGCCCATCTTCTCAATCTCATTGTAGAGGTATTGCAGCCCGCCCCATACGGTTTCCTGCGTCCGGCGCAGAAACTCCTCATCATCGAGGGCAGCTAAAGCGGCAGCCTGTGCAACAGACGCCGTATTGAAAGGCTGCCTCACGCGATTCAAAAAACTTGCAATATCGGGATCCATCGCGCCGAAGCCGATTCGCAGGCCGGCCAATCCGTAGGCCTTGGAAAATGTCCTCAAAACGACAACGCCCGGTCCGTTCCTGCAGATATAATCAAAGCCCGACGGGGTATCCGGGTTTGTGTTGAATTCTATGTAGGCCTCATCGAGTACGACCACTACCTCGCGAGGGACATTTAAAAGCAAGGCGTCAAAATCTCTTTTGCTAATGACCGTGCCCGTGGGGTTATTCGGATTGGTGAGGAAAATAACCTTCGTTTTCGCCGTCACCGCCTCGGCCATCTTTTCCAGGTCAATCCCCAGGTTTGTCTTCAGGGGCACGGGAATGGGTTTTCCGCCCATCCACTGAACCACCAGCCTGTAGAGAAGGAAAGAAGGCGCAGGCATTATCACTTCGTCACCCGGGGTCAAAAAGGCCCGGATAACCAATTCTATGATTTCATTTGAACCGTTGCCAAGCACAACGCCATCGAACGGAATGCAATATTTTTCCGCAAGCTTTTTTCGCAGATAAAAACCGCTTCCATCCGGGTAACGATTCAGTTTAGACAACGTGGCCAGAACAGCCTCGATCGCTTTGGGGGAGGGGCCAAGAGGGTTCTCGTTGCTTGCGAGCTTGATGGAGCCGCTTATTCCGTATTCGCGTTCCAGTTCTTCGATTGGTTTACCGGGAGGATAGGGAGTGATGCTCGCGATGTGTTTCGGTGCGCAGGGTTTCATCTCTGGTTGTCGGACCAACTGTCCCTTCTCAATTATTATTTACAGACATATAATAGAAGTGCGGAAAAATCAAGCATTCCTGGGAAAAAATTACTTCCCTTTCGGCGCCAGTATATTAATATGAATCAGACTTGACGAATAGCTTCCAATCCAGGAAGCGGCAGCGCATACGCCAGAAAATTCCATATGTGCCCACGGCAGGGGATAACCGACACATGCTTAAGAACTCAAAAATAAAGAAGGCTTCAGCCGCTGAGCGGCAAAATTCCCAGGAAGCCCCGGAAAACGAAGAAACTCGATCTACGAACATTGAGGACAGGCATCAGCCGGTTTCCTTCGATCCATTCCGCCTATACCTGGACGAGATCAAGCGGTATCCGCTCCTCAGCAGGGAGGATGAAATGGACCTGGCTATCCGCTATCGCGAAAAAGGCGATATAGAGTCCGCCTACAAGCTGATCACCGCAAATCTCAGGCTTGTTGTCAAGATCGCCATGGATTTTCAGCGATACTGGATGCAAAACCTGATGGACCTCATCCAGGAGGGCAACGTCGGATTGATGCAGGCCGTAAAGAAATTCGATCCCTACAGGGGATACAAGTTTTCCTACTATGCCTCGTTCTGGATCAAGGCCTACATAATCAAGTTCATCATGGACAACTGGAAACTGGTGAAGATCGGGACGACCCAGGCCCAGCGGAAACTCTTCTTCAATTTGCGCAAGGAAAAGGAGAGACTGGAAGCCCAGGGCATCGAGGCATCCCCCAAGCTGCTCAGTCACCGGCTCGATGTGAAGGAGTCGGAGATCATTGAAATGGACCAGAGGCTCAATAGCTGGGAGATATCTCTGGACAGCCCGCTGAAGGAAGATTCCGAGGATACGCACAAATCTTTTCTGCCCTCGGACGATCTGCCCGTTGACGATCAGATAGCGGACCAGGAAGCCAAGGCTATTCTCCATGACAAGCTGATGCTGTTCAGAGAGCAGCTCAAAGGCAAGGAAGCCGTAATATTCGATAAGAGGCTTCTGACCGAAGATCCCATGACCCTCCAGGAAATCGGAGATAAGTTCGGGATCAGCCGCGAGCGAGTGCGCCAGATCGAAAGCCGGCTTAAAAAGAAGCTGAAGGCTTACCTCGAAGAGGAAATCGCAGACATCGACCTGCTCCAGGAGAGCATGATCGAAATTTAAGGAATCCAGGGCACGCGGGTTGCAGGGAGCAAGTAGCAAGTAGATAGATGCAAACCCAACCCAAGAAAATTCTGCGCGGCTAATGCGCTCGTGAACCCTGCTGAGCTACTGCCAAAAACAAAAAGCCTATCAGAAGACAACGCCCCCGATGGGACCGGGTTTTGGTCCCGGTCGTGTTCCCAATTCCTTTTTTGCCGCCAGCACATTCTCGTACACCTCGACGTATTGCCTTGCGGACCTGTCCCAGGAAAAATCCAGAGCCATGGCCCTTTTTTGAATCTCGACCCATTTGCGTGCGTCTTTTAACAATTCCAGCGCCGATCTTATCGTTTCAAGAAAAGCGTTCTGTTCGTATTTGTAGAATTTGAAGCCGGTTCCAGATTCCGGGTGCACGAGAACGTCGGTCACCGAGTCATCTAGCCCCCCGGTCGCGTGCACCACCGGGATCGTGCCGTAGCGCAGGCTATACATCTGGTTGAGCCCGCAGGGCTCGTATCTGGAAGGCATCAGGAAAATGTCGGCGCCCGCTTCAATCAGGTGCGCCATTTCCTCGTCATACCGGTTGACGAGTTTCAATCGGTTCGGGTAAAGCTTTTCCATATCGCGGATGTTTGTCTCGATAGCGGCGTCACCTGTTGCGAGGATTACCAGGTTCACCGGCAGCTTCATCAAATCCGGCAGGATCTCTTCGATCAGGTCGAAGCCTTTTTGGGCGGCAAGCCGGCTTATCATGCCGAGCAACGGAAGGTCACAGCTCTCTTCTACAAAACCGGCCAGCCTGCAGAGAGCTGCTTTGCAGGCTTTCTTCCCGGCAAGATCATTGGCGCTGTAATTGCGGGGAAGGGAGGGGTCTGTCTGCGGGTCCCATGTGTTTATATCAATTCCGTTCAGTATTCCCCGAAGGCTGTCTTTTCGCTCTTTTAGGACCCCATCGAGCCCGAAGCCGAAATCCCTGGTTGTGATTTCTGAAGCGTATCGGGGACTGACGGTGGTAATGAAATCGCTGTAAACAAGCCCAGCCTTCAGGAAATTGCAATTCCCCCAGAATTCGATCCCCTGAGGCGACCAGGCGCTAGGCGGAAGGTTGGTCAGGCTGAAAAAACGAGCGGGGAAAACACCCTGGTAAGCAATGTTGTGAATAGTGAAAACAGTCCCCGAGCGGCCGAATCTCGGGTCATAGCGCCAGTTCGTCTGAAAATATGCCGCAACCAGCCCGGTTTGCCAATCATGGAGATGAAAAATCGACGGATGCCAGTCGATGGCCGCGCAAAGTTGCCTGACCGCCAGGCTAAAGACTATGAACCTTTCAGCGTTGTCCTCATAATCACCTCGAATCGGGCTGCCATAAAGGTATGATCTATCGTAGAGTTCGTCCTTTTCCAGGAAATAAATGGGAATGCCTGATTCGGTCCGACTTTTCCACAAATGAATGTGGTAATCGTGTGTCCCGATAGGAATGATTATGTCCTGAGGCAGAGGATCGAGGGCCGGAGCCCTTTCGCGTACGGAACGGTAAAGGGGCATAAATATCCGGACGTCGCAGCCAAGTTTGTGGAGCGATTTGGGCAGAGAACCGGCCACGTCGGCAAGACCGCCGCTCTTTGCGAAAGGCGCCACTTCCGAGGCGCAGAAAAGAACTTGCATTTCGAACACTCTGCTTTCCACGAGAATCGGCCTTGCGAAAGGCCGCCTCATACTAAGTTGCGCTCAAGTAGAAGCAATCGAAAAGAGCGGGGAAGTGANNCCAGCACTTGCTGGGCTCCGCCGCAGCGCCATATAGAGCAGCGAAGCTGCGAGGTGGTTCGGGGGGCAAATGTTCCCCCAACCCCCGGGCTTTTCAGCTTTTTTTGGCACTCACTTGAACGCAAGTTCGTATCAGTCGCCACACGGCTGCGCCGCAGCTATTTTCCCCACATATAATGCTTGTGGCGCCGTGTTATGTAAAGTCTCACTTAGCGGCTATCCCGCAACTGCGGAGGTCGCCGCGCGATTAGTTTCAGTTTCGGCCTTCCATTTACACCATTTCAGGTTCATATTTAAATACTCAACTTGGCGGGTTTGGGTTATTGAAGTTTTCGCCCCTGAAAAAGGCGGCCGCTCACTCGCCCAAACAGCACACGGTGCAGTGAGTCGAGGTAATTGGAAATTACTCACAATTCCTTTAAAATAATACCTGAATATATTATTTCGAAATGAATGTGACTACGCAGCGGCATGATGAAAGCAGGGGTCTGATTTTGGAAAACCAACGCCGGGTAAGCAGGCAAATCCATATAGGGAACGTCGCCATTGGCGGAGGCGCTCCCGTTTCAGTCCAGTCGATGACCAACACGGATACGCGTGACTGGCGCTCAACGGCGGCTCAGATAAGAAGGCTCGAGGAGGCGGGGTGTGAAATTGTAAGGGTTGCGATTCCTGACGAGCAGGCAGCCGACGCCCTCGCGATGATAAAGAAGTCGATTCGAATTCCGATAATCGCTGACATCCACTTCGACTACCGCCTGGCGATCAGGGCCATGCGCGCGGGTGCGGATGCTATTCGCATCAACCCTGGAAATATCGGCGGCCCCCGGAAGGTGAAAAAGGTCATAGAGTTGGCCAGGGAGCGGAAGATCCCTGTGCGCATCGGCGTAAACAGCGGATCGGTGGAAAAAGACCTGCTGGCAAAATACGGGCGCCCCACCCACGAGGCCATGGTAGAGAGTGCTTTGCGGCACATCCGGTTTTTTGAGGACAACGATTTCGGGCTCATAAAGATATCGCTCAAATCAAGCGACGTGATCACGACGATCCAATCATACAGGCTCCTCTCCAAAAAAACAGACTACCCTTTCCACCTCGGAGTGACGGAGGCCGGGACTGTAGTGAGCGGCGCCATAAAATCGGCCCTCGGGATTGGTTTTTTGCTGTTCGAGGGAATCGGGGATACGCTGAGGGTTTCTCTTACCGCCGAACCGGAAGAGGAGATGTTTGTCGCCTGGTCGATTTTGAGGGCGTTGAAGCTGCGGGACAGGGGAGTGGAGCTTGTGAGCTGTCCTACCTGCGGGCGTACGGAGATAGACCTTATCCCGATGGTCCAAAAGGCGGAGGCGTTGTTGAAGAAGGTCAGGACCCCCCTTAGGGTCGCCATCATGGGATGCGTGGTGAACGGCCCCGGTGAGGCCAGAGAGGCCGATGTGGGCATCGCAGGCGGAAGAGGGAGCGGTATCCTGTTCAAGAAAGGCAAACGGGTGGAAAAGGTCCACGAGTCGGAGTTGCTCGAGCGGCTGCTGTCAGAGTTAGAGCGGATGACGGGCGAAAAAATTAGAAGCGGTGAGTCATGTCCAAATGAGACGCCCCACAATCCCGACACTCCGGGAGGCGGGCCATGCGCGCGATGATTTTTTCGAAGCAGGCGGCAGGAAGCAGGAAGCAAAGACCATTCCTGCCCCTGGCTTCCGTTTTGGGGGAGGCGGGGGTTGCGCTTCTTTGAATTATTGGATCTCATACTGGATTACCTTCCCAGGGCGAATGTCCAGCTTCTGGAAAAAGCCTATGTTTTTGTCTCTAAAGCTTACAGAGGCAAAAGCTCCCTGCCTGGTGAATCTTATCTGGGTCATCCACTCGCGGTTGCCTCGATTCTCGCAGGAATGCGCCTCGATGAAGAGAGTATAGCTGCCGGCCTGCTTCACGATTGCCTGGAAAAGGAATACATTACCTCGGAAGAACTCCTTGAGGTGTTCGGTCCCGAAGTTGCCCTGATAATACAGGGCGTTACGAAGTTGAGCCAAATCGCTTACAGCAGCCGGAAAGAACGTCAGGCTGAATATATCCGCAAAATGATTATGGCGATTTCCAGGGACGTACGGGTGGTCCTCGTCAAGCTCGCTGACCGGCTTGACGGCATAAGAGGAACATCCTGCCGGACGGATCTGTTTGACGTCAATTTCGCCCAGGAAACTCTTGACATCTACGCACCGCTTGCGGGCAGGCTCGGTGTCGACTGGATGAAGCACGAACTGGAAAACCTCTCCTTCCGGTGTCTTCATCCCAAGGCCTACGAGGAAATAGATACGGGGCTTGCTAAAACCGAAGAGGACCGGATTCGCTACATTAGGGAGGTGGAGCAGATAATCGAGGCCCGGATGGCCGAATTTGGGCTTAAAGGCCGTATACGCGGTCGTCCCAAGCACATCTACAGCATCTATCAGAAGATGGAGCGACAGAAGCTGGATATGACTCGTATCTATGACCTGATCGCATTCCGGATCATAGTGGATTCGGTCAAGTCCTCCTATGAAACGCTCGCTCTCGTCCACGCACTGTGGGACCCGGTGGAAGGCAGGTACAAGGACTATATCGCAAGACCGAAGTCCAATATGTATCAGTCGCTCCATACAACTGTCATCGGCCCTTACGGAGAACGCATGGAAGTGCAGATTCGGACCGAAGAGATGGACCGGATCGCAAATGAAGGGATTGCCGCTCACTGGCTCTACAAGGAAGGAAAGCCAGTCGCCGAAATCGACCAGCAGGAGACTCAGCGCTTTTCGTGGTTCCGCCAGATCATGGAATTGAGCAGGGACTGGAGCGATCCCAAATCCGTCATTGACGCCTTGAAAGTCGATTTCTACCCCGATGAGGTTTACGTCTTCACGCCAAATGGGGATGTCAAAGCTTTTCCGAAAGGGTCAACGCCGGTCGATTTTGCTTACGAAGTGCATACGGAAGTCGGGCACAGGTGTGTCGGCGCAAGAGTCAACGGGAAATTGGCGCCCCTCAGGTATGAACTCCTGAACGGCGATACGGTCGAAGTGCTCACCTCCGCCAATCATCGACCCAGCAAAGACTGGCTGAAACAGGTCAAATCCACCAAGGCGATAAGCCGCATCAAGCATTGGTTCAAAACCGAGGAAAGAGAGCGTTCGATCTCTCAGGGCAGAGAAATCTGCGAAAGGGAATTCAGAAAGAAAGGTTTGAATTTCAACAACTACCTGAATTCACCACAGCTCGCCGAAGCGGCAAAGGCGTTTTCCTTGAAAAGCGTCGACGATCTTCTTGCCGGCATTGGCTATCACAAGATCACCGCAAACCAGGTAATCGGTAAACTGACGGCGCTGCCGCCCGAAGAGGAACACCCCCGCGAAGAGATCCTAGTCGAGAAGCGGAAGTCGGTTCCTTCAAAAGAGGGAATTAAGGTCGAAGGGATCGAAGACATTTTGATACGTATGGCTCAATGCTGTAATCCCGTTCCCGGAGAGCCTGTCATGGGATACATAACCAGGGGCCGAGGGATTACAGTGCACAGGCTTTCATGCAAAAACCTCGAAAGAGTGAGCGACGAAGGCAGAAAAATAGATGTTCAGTGGAATTCGGGAAAAGAACAGTTTTTTCCCGTAGATATCCGCATCATCCACTCCGGGGAACGAGGCGTCCTCGCGGCCCTTAACGGAGTGCTCGGTCAAATGGATGTCAAAGTAATAAGTCTGAAGGTCGAGAACCAGGCGGATACCTCAAGCGTCTGCCACCTGCGAATAGAGGTGAGAGACTCCAGGCACCTCCAGCGAGTAATGTCCGCCCTTGGAAATGAAAGAGGCGTCTACAAGGTCCACAGGTCCATGGAATGATCCCGGAACCGTGTAACTATAAATGAATGTATATGGTGCATTTTTCCTTGCCCACGAGCAAAGGCGTCAGTTCCATCTGCAGTTTGGCCCGCTCGGGATCCTTTTCCCAGGCGTTCCAATCTTTGGCGCTGTTCCAGTTGCTGAGAACCAGGAACTTATTCGGATTGTCCAACGCCCTTAGCGTTTCCCCGGAGATATAGCCTGGCGCCTTGATCGCTTTTGATCGAGCTTGCATCATTAAATCCCGCAATCTGGCTTCCTGCCCCGGTGCAATTTCCCTCTCGATGACTACTCGCACGGTCATGCCGGCCTCCTGTGAAAGCTCTTTATTGCAACACACTCGAAAACCCGATTAACCCTTTTATTAATTCTAATTTGTAGAAAAGCAATTACTCAAAGAAATCGGTGTTCGTTCGGAATATTTGCCCTTGCGCTTTTCATCTTCAGGCCATATTCTTCTCAGGTAAGAGCTGAGGCCGTTTTTTCTCATCTCTGATGTCGATTTTTATGGACAAAACCGTTAATCTGGATATATGAACCAAATCTAGTCAAAACTTGAACAGGAGCCGATTGTACGACTTTTTCCTGTGGGACCGGGTAAATTGTGGGCCGATTACAGATTTTATTTCGGTTCTGGTTCAAGGGGTGCGGGAAACACGGAGTTTTGAGCGGTTCAGGAGGAGGTATTTTTCGTTACCTAATTACGTGGAGGAGGAAAGACAATGACTAAAGCCGAACTGGTAGGAAAGATTGCAAATGAAGGTGGAATTACTAAATCGCAGGCTGAAAAAGCAGTGGACGGATTTGTTGCCGCTGTTTCCAGTGCTCTGGCAGGCGGTGACAAGATCACACTGGTAGGCTTCGGCACATTTAGTGTCGGCTCAAGGTCACAGCGTGAAGGCCGCAATCCCAGGACAGGCGAAAAGATCAAGATTCCCGCGTCAAAAGTTGTCAAGTTCAAAGCTGGCAAGACGCTCAGCGAAAAAGTCAAATAGTGTCCATAGCCTCACTTTCAATAAGAAATTTGAAAGGGGCTGTCAGCCTGAAGAAAATGACTGCAGTCCCTTCCATTTTTCCCACCCCAACCTATGTCCATTCCGATCCGTAATTGACAATACCTGACCATAATCTTAGGTTCTGGTTATTTTAAAGAAGGGTGCGCAGTGGCGCCTCGCGCTCGGGTCACAGTTCCGGAAGGAAATCTCCACGCCCCGCGAGGTGGGTTCTTCCAGGTCAAAAAATGCCCGCCAATCTGCGTGTCTTTGACGCCTGGCTTGTGGCGCGGGTGAAGCACAGGCCGTGCAAGCAAGTCCGAAGGGAATCGAACGAAAAGTTGTGACAAAAACTACAGGAGCTCAGACGGTGGCGAAGAATCTGACCCACAAGATACTCGAAGCCCACTTGGTTGAAGGAAACCTGGTTGCCGGGGAGGAAATCGGCGTCAGAATCGACCAGGTCCTCCTTCAGGACGCCACAGGAACCATCGCCATGCTGGAGTTCGAGGCCTTGGGGATGGACTGCATAAGGGCGGAACTTGCCGTTCAATACGTTGATCACAACATCATCCAGACAGACAGTAAAAATGCCGACGACCACCGATATCTTCAGAGCGCTTCCGCCAGGTATGGAATTCATTTCAGCCCCGCAGGCAACGGCGTCTCCCACCAGATTCATATGGAAAGGTTTGGAATTCCGGGGCGGACCCTGCTCGGTTCGGACAGCCATACCCCGGGGGCGGCCGGGGTCTCGGTGCTCGGTATAGGCGCCGGTGGGCTCGACGTTGCCCTGGCCATGGCCGGACACCCGTATCATCTTCCCTGTCCTCGAGTCCTTGGGGTTGAACTCACCGGCAAACTCCCGGAATGGGTCAGCGCCAAGGACGTCATTCTCGAGATGCTCCGGCGCTACGACGTGAAAGGCTGTATTGGGAAAATAGTCGAATATTACGGCCCTGGAGTCGCAAGCCTGTCTGCAACCGACCGTGAAACGATTGGCAATATGGGGACAGAACTGGGAGCGACTACTTCGATTTTTCCATCGGATGGAAACACTCGAGCCTATCTTGAGGCCCAGGGGAGGGGAGAGGCCTGGGTTGAACTCAGCGCTGACCCATCGGCCGAATACGACGAATATGATGAAATTGACCTCTCCAAAATCGAACCTCTCATAGCCAAGCCGCATTCGCCGGGGAATGTGGTCCCGGTGCGTGAAGTCGCTGGATTGAAAGTGGACCAGGTTATTGTCGGGAGCAGCGTAAATTCTTCCTTCAGGGATTTGATGGTGGTGGCCCGGATTCTTGAGGGCAGGCATGCATCCCCCTGGATCTCTCTCAATGTGAACCCCGGCAGCAGGCAGGTAATCGAGAATGTCGCAGCCCTGGGAGGGATGTTTCAACTCCTGAGGGCGGGGGCGCGAATACACGAACCGGGGTGCCTGGGCTGCATTGGTATGGGACAGGCGCCTGGAACCGGCCAGGTCAGCCTTCGGACCATGCCCCGCAATTTCCCTGGACGGTCCGGCGCCAAAGATGATCAAGTCTATCTGTGTTCGCCCGAGACAGGCGCTGCGGCCGCGCTCAAGGGCGTCATAACGGATCCGAGGGACCTGGGCCGGGAAATGGAATACCCGGGAATCGAAGACCCCAAAGAGTACCTCGTAGATGAGGTTTCGATCATCAGGCCGAGTGATGAACTAAGAAAAACTCAAGTCGTCCGCGGGCCGAACATCGTTCCACTGCCCAAGCTCGCTGCGCTGCCCGAGTCGCTCGAAACCAAAGTGGTTCTGGTGGTTGGCGATAACATATCGACTGATACAATCATGCCCGCGGGCAGCAAAGTCCTTCCACTCAGATCGAATATCCCGGCGATAAGCCAGTTTGTATTTTCGATCCTCGATACGGAATTTGCGCAAAAATGCAAGGAAGCGGGCGCGGTTACAGTCATCGGCGGAGAAAACTACGGGCAAGGGTCGAGCCGGGAGCACGCGGCCCTGGCGCCCCGCTATCTTGGCGTCCGGGCGGTATTGGCGAAAAGCTTCGCCAGGATCCACATGGCCAATCTTTGTAACTACGGGATACTCCCGCTGGTGTTCGCCAATCCCGATGACTACTATTCCTTTAATCTCGGGGCTACGATCCTATATCGGGAGATTCGACGCCATCTCATGAGTGGCGATCAGGAGTTGCCGGTTGAGGTTGACGGCGAACAAATACCGGTCTTTCTGCGCGTATCGGAAAGAATGCGCCGCATGTTGCTCGATGGCGGCGCATTGAATATGGTCAAAACCGGGAGGTTTTGAGTCAGGAAGAATCGCGTTCTGAATGGCGCGTTTATATAACAACAAATCATCCGGAGGGGAAAATGGCCAGCGAGACAGTCCGCATCAAGAATATCGGCCTCCGAGGAGTTGCAGTCGCCGATACCAAGATCAGTTACATCGACGGAGAAAACGGAGTCCTGATATATCGCGGCTACAGGATCGAAGAACTTGCCGAAGAGTCAACATTTGTGGAAACGGCCTTTCTGCTCCTGAACGGATACCTGCCCAAGGGAGGCGAACTTGAGAGGTTCGAAAGGCAGATTGTGCAGTCGAGGGAATTGCCGGGCTTCGTTCTGGAGAGCCTTGAGAAATTCCCGGTGAGCGCCGATCCAATGGATGTGCTCCAGGCCTGTGTCCCAATGCTGGCTATTGCTGACCCGGAACTCAATGACGACTCTAAGGAGGCCAATATCAGGAAGGCTGTCCGGCTAATAGCCCGTTTCCCCGCTGTGGTCGCCGCCTGGCATCGGATCAGAAACGGGGAGAAGCCGCTTCCGCCTGACTATGCCCTGCCTCACGCCGCCAATTTCCTTTGGCAGCTCACCGGGGAAAAACCGAGCAGGGAGATCGCTCATGACTTCGACGTCTGCCTGATCCTGCACGCTGACCATACCTTCAACGCCTCGACTTTCGCCTGCCGCGAGGTCGTATCGACAAGGGCGCATTTGTACGCGGGAGTCTCCGCCGGGGTGGGCGCTCTTTCCGGAAGTCTGCATGGCGGCGCCAATTCGCGGGTTATGAAGATGCTGCTCCAGATCGAATCCGAAATAAAATCGGTCGATGAGATCGGCGCCTGGGTCAAAAACATGATCCAAAGCGACCGGAAAATAATGGGGATGGGGCATGCTGTTTACAAGACCGACGATCCCCGCGCAAAAATACTTAAGCAGATGTCGCGACGCCTGGCCAAAGAAACCGGCCACGAAAAATGGTATGAATATCTCGCCCGCATCGAAGAAGAAGGTCACAAGGAACTTTCGGCTCGCGGCAAACCCGGCATCAGGACCAATGTGGATTTCTACAGCGGATCTGTTTATGCCATGATGGGAGCGCCAATTGACGTTATGACGCCTGTTTTTGCTATCTCCCGAATCGCAGGGTGGTGTGCGCACATTATCGAGGAAAAGTTCGCCGAAGCCCAGGATAAGCCCGCGCTCTACAGACCGGAAGCGGAATATGTCGGCCACTATTGCGGGGTTGTTGGATGCACCTATGAACCCGTAAAGGCGAGGGAATAGATATTTGCCGCCCGCGCCTTCGCCTCGATTTATGCTGCGCTTCCGCATCGCGGTTCAGGCGATCTCCCGTTGCGTGAGGAACTTTCCTTTATTCTCGTATATCGAGAACGTAAATCTTTCCGAGGAGACCCTACATGGTTTTTAAGCACGATGTGCTGATTGT
>PLSV01000148.1:0-3735 GCA_003165235.1 Syntrophobacteraceae bacterium | reverse complement strand
CTGGGAATGGCATATGTACGATACGGTCAAAGGAGGAGATTACCTGACCGACCAGGACGCGGCTGAGATTCTTGCAAAAGACGCCATAAGGGCTGTTTATGAACTCGAACACATGGGAGTTCCTTTCAACCGGACGCCGGAAGGTAAAATCGCCCAGCGTTACTTTGGCGGGCACACCAGGAATTTTGGCGAAGCTCCCGTAAAGCGTATATGCTACGCCTCTGACCGCTCCGGGCGGGTCATGATGGATACGCTCTATTTTGATGCGGTGAAGAAGGGCATCAAGATATACCCGGAGTTTCACGTGCTCGATCTCGTTATTCAGAACGGGCAGGTTGCCGGGCTGGTCGCCTGTGAGCTTGCAACCGGTGAAATACACTTCTTCCATAGCCGGGCTGTCCTGATTGCAACCGGCGGATACGGGAAAGTATTCAAGGTGACTTCCAACGCCTTCGCAAGCACCGGGGACGGTGTTGCTCTCACCTACAGGCAGGGATTTCCTCTGGAGGACATGGAATTCGTCCAGTTCCATCCTACCGGAATATGGGGACTTGGGGTCCTCATAACTGAGGCGGCAAGAGGTGAGGGTGGAATTCTACGCAATGGCGAGGGAGAGCGGTTCATGGAAAGGTACGCTCCCACTATCAAGGACCTGGCCCCGAGGGACATGGTTTCCCGCGCGATCTATACCGAGATTCAAGAGGGCCGGGGAATAAATGGAAAAGACTATGTCTATTTGGACCTCACCCATCTTGGTGAAAAGAAGCTGGCCGAAAGGCTTTCGGATATTTCTTCTTTTGTGAAGATTTACCTTGGCCTTAACCCGGCGACAGACCAGATCCCGGTTCATCCCACTTGTCACTACATGATGGGAGGCATCGCGGTAAATGCCGACAGCAACGTAACCGATGTGAAGAATAACCCCGTGCCTGGGCTCTATGCGGCGGGCGAGTGTTCGTGCATCTCGCTTCACGGGGCGAATCGGCTCGGCTGCAACTCGCTGCTCGATCTCGTCGTTTTTGGCAGGAGGGCAGGGCTGCATATTATGGAAAACCTGAACCGGCTATCCTGGGTTGAGCCGCCTCCAGCGCCGGTGCGGGACACGGTGGACCGGATAAGACAGATCAAGGAAAACAGGACCGGTGAAAGGTCTGCGGGCATCCGGCAGTCTCTCCAGGAAGTCATGATGGCCGGTTGCTCGGTTTTTCGGATCGAGCAGGGTTTGAAAAAAACCCTTGAAACTGTAAGGGAGTTGGAACAAAGGGCCCGGAACATCTCGATCGACAACCTGGGCGATCGCTTTAACACCGATTTGATAGACGCCCTTGAACTCCAGAATATGCTCCCCCTGGCTGAAGCAATAGTTGCTTCAGCGTTGAACAGAACCGAAAGCCGCGGAGCGCACTCGCGCGAGGACTACCCCGGCAGGGACGACGGACATTGGCTCAAACATACACTTGTCCAAAGGACGGACTCCGGCCTGTCGATTACTTACAAACCGGTTACGGTCACCCTCTTTCCACCCAAACCGAGGACATACTGATATGGAAGTTCGATTCAGGATATTTCGGTTCGATCCCGAGTCAGACAAAGAGGCTTACTTCAGGACATATACAGTGGCGGCCATTCCGGAAGAGCGTATTCTCGACTGCCTCAACAGAATCAAATGGGAACAGGACGGAACGCTAGGCTACCGGATGTCCTGCGCTCATGGCGTGTGCGGCTCCGATGGGATGCGGATAAACGGGGTCTGCGCCCTGGCGTGCCAGAAGCTGGTAAAGGACTACACCGTTTCTGAGGAAATCACTCTGGAGCCGCTGCCCTTTTTTGAGGTCCGCAAGGACCTCATAGTCGATATGGATCGTTTCCTGGCCAGGATCGATTCCATGCGCCCCTACCTGGTCCAGGACAAGGACCCCCCCGAGAAGGAATGGCTGCAAAGTCCGGAAGACCACAAGAAAGTGGAGGAGGTGATCCGCTGTATTCTATGCGCCTGCTGCACGGGCGCCTGCCCCGTTATGAGAGACAATCCCAACTATGTCGGCCCTGCCGCCCTTGTCTGGGCGTACAGGTATCTCTACGATACGCGGGACGGCCGGTTTACGAGCAGGCTTGATAAGCTCAACGAACCCAATAGCGTATGGCCTTGCGTAAATCAGTTCGAATGCACCCGCGTATGTCCCAAAAATATACCGATTACCAAATCCATCAATTTCATGAAGCAGGAAATAAAAAAGCAGCTTCCTGGAAAGGGCAAATAATAACTGTGTTGCACATAAGCCTGTTTTCCTTGTAAACTCTCCCTCCTGATTGTGATTTGGTGCGGAGGGAGTTCATGAAGCTCAGGTCGATAAATCCCTTTTCCGGTGAAGTAACTGCTGAGTTCGATACACTGCCGGATGAGTCCTGTCGTGAAGCTGTAATCAAAGGGAAAAAAGCGTTTGAAAAATGGAGAAAGCTCCCCGTTTCAGATAGGGTAAAACCTGTCGCAGCGCTTGCCTCCATTTTCAGGCAGAAAAAAAGAGAATACGCCCGCATAGTTACATCTGAAATGGGCAAGCCGATACGGGATGCCGTAGCTGAAATCGAAAAATGCGCTCTGCTATGCGACTACTATAATCAAAACGCAGAGGAGCATCTCAAAAGCGAAGCGATCGAGACTGAGGCTGCGAAAAGCTATGTGGTGTTTGACCCCCTTGGCGTTATCCTTGGAATAATGCCCTGGAATTTTCCTTTCTGGCAGGTGGTGCGCTGGGCTGTGCCGGCCCTTGCGGCCGGAAATGTCTGCCTGCTCAAGCATGCGTCCAATGTTCCGATAATTGCGCTCGAGATCGAGAATATCTTCCGCCAGGCAGGTTTCCCGGAGCACGCTTTTCAAACGCTTCTGATTGACCCGCAAGGCGCCGAACGCCTGATAGAGCAAGACCAAATCGACGCAGTTTCGTTGACTGGAAGTGTCGGCGCCGGATCTAAGGTTGGTTCGCTGGCGGGAAAAAACTTGAAAAAAGTCGTACTCGAGCTCGGCGGCTCTGACCCGTTTATGGTCCTCGAGGACGCGGACCTGGATAAAGCCGCCCGCGCCGCAGTCAGGTCCAGAATGGCGAACGCCGGTCAGAGTTGCAGCGCTGCCAAACGGCTGATAGTGATGGAATCTGTCGCCGAGGCGTTCACAGAAAAATTCGTTGGCGTGATGAATGGCCTCAGGATTGGCGACCCGATGGATGAGTCCACCGATTTGGGGCCGGTCGCCAAAAAGGAATTCATGGAAACTCTGGGCAAACAGCTTGATGATGCTTTGAAAAAGGGCGCCAGAGTTCATCGGGGGCCTAAGCCGCCGAACCAGGGTTATTTCTTCCAGCCGGTCGTTTTGACAGAGCTTACTGCGGAGATGCTGGTGTTAAAGGAGGAGGTCTTTGGTCCGATAGCCCCCGTGATCGCGGCGCGGAGCGAACAGGATACGATCCGGATTGCCAACGCGACTGAGTTTGGCCTTGGCGCTGCGATCTGGACCAGGGACATCTCGAAGGCGGAAAGACTCGCCAAAGAAGTTGCTTGCGGATTTCTTTCGATAAACGGTCTTGTAAAGTCCGACCCGCGCCTTCCCTTCGGGGGAGTCAAGAAATCGGGATTCGGCAGGGAGCTTTCTCATTTCGGGCTGAAGGAGTTCGTAAATATAGAGACCATAGTGATATGCGGGTGAGGGCCCTTTCGCGCCGGGTTGGTGGAATTGCCGTA
>PLSV01000178.1 GCA_003165235.1 Syntrophobacteraceae bacterium | reverse complement strand
AACCCTCCTAACTGCGGAAGTTGGGTTAGGAAAGCGGCTGATGGGACCGGTCTCCAACATGATGGTAAGAGTCAGGATCTTGCCGGTGCCGGGAATCGTCAGAAGATGACGATACTGGTCCTTGAGCGGCGCCCTTTGTTCAACAGTTGATTCAACCGCCCGGATCTTTCGGGTGAAAAAAGCGATTGTCTCCTTTTGAATGTGGATTCAACAACAACTCCTGCCGTGGAGGGAGGCGCCCTTTATATGATTATCAGCCCTTGCAACTGGAAAACTATGGTATAATCGGGCTGTGACAAAGGGGCTGTCCCTTTCTCTTGCTAATCTCCATTTTAATGGGTGACCCGTTTTATATTGAGGGAACAGGACGATACGGGAAGTCGCCCCTTTGCGATTAACCCCAAGACAGACCTTTGTCGCCGCGTTAAGAATCGAATACCCGCTCCACGTCTTGGAGATATGCAGGAACTACACAATCACTTGTTCGCCGTGAGACAAACTTCTGGAGGTTGTGACTATGTCAGGCGCAAATGGCGAAAACCAACCTGGCCTCGCCGACACCGTGGAGGCGTTGCAAGATTCCGAGAAGCGCTACCGACGGCTCTTTGAATCAGCCCAGGACGGTATCTTGATTCTCGATGCCGATACGGGCAAGGTGGTTGATGTCAATCCTTTCCTGTTGCACTTACTCGGTTATTCTCACGACGCAATATGCGGGCAATATATCTGGGAACTCGGTGTATTCAAGGACATTGCCGCATCCAAGGACGCTTTCAAGATCCTGCAGGATAACGAATACATCCGTTACGAGGATCTGCCGCTGGAAACCCTCGATCGACGGCCCATCGCCGTGGAGTTTGTCAGCAATGTTTACCTGGTGGACCATAGCAAGGTAATCCAGTGCAACATCCGTGACATCACCGCGCGCAAGCGGGCCGAGGGTGAGCGCAAGAGGTTGATGGCGGCTATCGAGCAGGCCGGAGAGGTCATTGTCATCACGGATGTCGAAGGGATAATCCAGTTCGTGAACCCCGCCTTCGAGCGAACGACGGGCTACAGCCGGGAGGAGGCTATCGGCCGGAATACGGGTATCTTCAAGAGCGGCGAGCAGGACGAACTATTTTACCGCGATCTTTGGGACACCATCTCCAGCGGCAGAACCTGGGCGGGTCGAATGGTCAACAAGCGCAAGGACGGGACTCTCTACACCGAGGAATCGACGATTTCGCCGGTTCGCGACACTTCGGGCCGGATCGTCAACTACGTTGCCGTCAAGCGGGACATCACCGAGCAGCTCCGACTGGCCGCCCAATTTCAGCAGGCCCAGAAGATGGAAGCGGTGGGCATACTGGCGGGCGGCGTGGCCCATGATTTCAACAACATACTCTCAGTGATCCTCGGTCATGCGGAACTGGCCCTGAGCAAAATGGACCCGGACCAGCCGCTGCATGCCCACCTTGAGGAAATTTTCAAGGCCGCAATGCGTTCCACGGACATAATCCGACAATTGCTGGCCTTTGCTAGAAAGCAGACGATCGACCCTAAGGTCTTCGACTTGAACGAGACGGTGGAGAATATGCTCAAGATGCTCCGGCGGCTGATCGGCGAGGATATCCATCTTGTTTGGCGGCCAGAGTCGGGATTGTGGCATCTCAAGATGGACCCTTCCCAGGTCGAACAGATCCTGGCCAATCTTTGTGTCAACGCCAGGGACGCCATTGCCGACGTTGGAAAGGTCACTATCGAAACGGGAAACGCAGTCTTTGACGAGACCTACTGCGCTCACAATGATGGGTTTGTAGCTGGAGAGTTTGTGCTGCTGGCCGTCACCGACGATGGATGCGGCATGGACAAGGAGATACTCGACCAAATTTTCGAACCGTTTTTCACTAGCAAGGGGGTGGGCAAGGGAACCGGCTTGGGGCTGTCTACGGTATATGGCATCGTCAAGCAGAACAACGGATTCATCAA
This sequence comes from Syntrophobacteraceae bacterium, assembly GCA_003165235.1. Lineage (GTDB taxonomy): Bacteria > Desulfobacterota > Syntrophobacteria > Syntrophobacterales > Syntrophobacteraceae > SbD1. Next base: position 19,551 of record PLSV01000178.1, on the reverse strand, counting down.
CATTTACAGCGAACCTGGACAAGGAACGACCTTTAAAATCTACCTGCCCCGGTACGCTGGCCAAACCGTCGATACCCGGCGGGAAGGGGTTGATGAAATCCCTCTAAGCGGCGGAGAGACAGTGTTATTGGTGGAGGATGACCCTGCGCTCCTGGAGGTGGCCGAAATGATGCTGGAAAAATTGGGGTGTCAGGTGCTGGCCGCAGGCACGCCTGGCGAGGCCATTAGGCTGGCCGAGGAACACGCGGGCGAGATACAACTTCTCATCACCGATGTAGTCATGCCGGAAATGAACGGCCGGGGCTTGGCGGAACAGTTGCGATCCTTTTACCCCAGCATGAAAATTCTGTTCATGTCCGGCTATGCAGCCAACGCGATCACCCACCGGGGTGTGCTGGACGAGGGCGTGAACATCATCCAGAAGCCATTCTCTATGAGGCTCCTGGCCGTCAAAGTGCGAGACGCGTTGATAGAAAAGTGCGTGAAGCTGAGCGTTGGCAATCCTACTGTCTAATCTAATCAGCATTCATTTTCAAAGGGTGGCGCACCCTGTAGCCTGCTCATCTCAATAATGCCACAGCAGACAGCACAGTATCCGCTGTGACACGCTGAACTCTCACCCGTAGAAAGGGCGCTCATCCATTACCCTTTACCCCATCATGGCTTATATGGACGTCGGAGGCGCATTTGGGGGATGAAAAAGGACGTATGTAGGATTTCCGGAACGGATGAGGAATACGGTCTCCGCTGTCCCGATGGCCCGCCGGAGCTGCGCGAGAATTACGGTTTTGCGGCAGGCGAGCTTTCAAGGATCAGGGCGGCTCTCACATCGAGATTGACGCACATATGCTCGGAATGGAGTAGAATTCGTGGTTGAGCCTAAAGACGAAATCGAAGCCGCGAACGAGCGGGCGGCTTCGCGCCTGGCCAACACCCCAACGGCGACAGCGGCGCGCTTTGACCGCCGTATCGGGCGCCTGGTGATCGACCTGAGCAGCGGCCTGTCAATCTCATTCAAGCCTCATGACGCCCAGGGGCTTGAAGACGCCAAGCCGGAACAGTTGCATAATATCGAGATTTCGCCCTCGGGGCTCGGTCTGCACTTCCCGGCCCTCGATGCCGACCTTTACCTGCCTGGCCTTTTGGAGGGCTTCCTTGGCGCCCGCATCTGGATGGCGGCGCGACTGGGAAAGGCGGGCGGGAAGGCTGTCTCAGACGCAAAATCCGCCGCCGCGCGGGCGAATGGCAAGCGCGGCGGGCGGCCGAAGAAAGTTAGCATCCCTGACGTTGCGTGAATATTAAGCCGCGACGGGGAGCAAGGCGAGGCTGAGGCCCTGCGTTGCCGTCGGGAACAGGAGCTTTGTCGAGATCAAAAAGGGCCAACCTGGGATGAAGGTGAAGGGACATAGGATTTCCGGAATGGATGACAAGTCCTGGTTAATGGAATGAACCGATTACGCTAAGATGCGAAGAAGAGGAAGCAGGCCGTCTCACCGCTACCTCTGTTCTTCTCCTTCTCTTTCTTCGCGTCTCTCCTTGACCCGTCCACGATCGGTCTTCGCGTGAAAAATATTGGACGTGTTCGTTTGCCGGATGAACCTGTTTTTTGGAGACTAACCCTTAGCTTGAAACTCATAACAAGATCTGCTATAGCCACTGAAGGCGCTTTTAACAAAATGGAATGACCGGGAACAGTAGTGATACGGCGCATTGGGGAAAGATTCCCGATCTATATCATAGCTTTGCCTCGTCGGTTCCCGTGCCCCTGCAGCCATCAGAAAGAGTGGTGCGATATGACAGGACATTTTGAGGCGATATTGAGAAGTATCGATTGCGGCATTGTGGCTGTTGACGCACGCGACAGGTTGATCTTCATAAATGAAAGCGCTGAGCGGATATTGAATGCCGATTCCCGGAAAGTGATAGGGTATCCCAGTTCCAAAATCTTTCCTGACTTGTTGCTCAAGGAGGTCATCAGGACCGGCGAGGCGAAGAGCCTGGATGCAGTTCATATAAACGGCAGGGTCTTGCCTGCCGAACTGACGCCCACATACAATGAAAGGGGTCGCTTGATCGGCGCAGTCGCCACTTTTCAGCTTACAGCTAACCAGGGGAATATTATTCCGGGTGAGCCTACAGCGGCGACACAGCTTATCGCCGAGCATGATGCTCTGATCGCTTCTTCCTTCGACGGGATTATCTTTAATGATGGATACGGCAGAATTGTTAGGATAAACGACACTTATGAGCGCACATCCGGCCTGGACCCCAAACAGTTGATCGGGCGCACCGCAAGGGACCTTCTGGCCGATGGAACAATTAATAAATGCGCTACCTTTAGAGAACTAAAGAAAGGAAAGCCCGTTACGGTGGTTCAGAAGCTCAGCACCGGCAAGACGATGCTGGTTACCAGCACCCCGTTTTTCGATGAAAAAGGCAAGACGATTACAATGGTGATTTCCAACTCCCGTGACCTTACTGAATTGAATATGTTGAAAGACGAGCTGGAAATGACGACCATTCAAAAGCAGCGATACTTTGAGGAAGTATCAAGATTGAGGGCTGAAAAACTTGCTGATGCAGAGGTAATTTCAAAAAGTCAGGCAATGCGTCGAGTTATCGAGTTTGCACTGAAGGTCGCCGCAGTGGATTCGACTGTCCTTATTACAGGTGAATCCGGCGTAGGCAAGGAAGTCATCGCCAGGCTCATTCACAAGACCAGCCTGAGAAGAAAAGGACCGTTCATTAATATAAACTGCGGCGCCATCCCGGATAATCTAATGGAATCCGAGCTTTTTGGCTACGATGCAGGCGCCTTTACGGGCGCAAGGGTTGAGGGAAAGCCGGGTGCTTTCGAGATGGCCGATGGCGGCACGCTTCTGATGGATGAGGTCGGGGAGTTGTCTGCGCGGATGGCGGTCGGGCTCTTGCGCGTGCTGCAGGAGAAAAGAGTGAGGAGGATAGGCGGCACCAAGACCCTCGCTGTTGACACAAGGGTCATAGCCGCTACCAATGCCGATCTTAAGGCCCTTGTCAGGGATGGGGCATTTCGCTCTGATCTTTACTATCGCCTGAATGTGCTCAATATAGACATTCCACCCCTCAGAGAGAGACCGGAAGACATCCCGGTATTGTGCGCCAAGCTCATGGAAGCATTTAACAAGCAATACCACCGGAACAACAGGCTTGATTTCTCCGCAATGGACCTCCTTATGACATATGACTGGCCGGGTAACGTGCGCGAACTCAAGAATATGCTGGAGAGGCTGGTTATTCTTGCTGCGGGAGACCTTATTACTGCAGAGATGTTGCCCATCGAGCTGAGAAACGCCAAATCGGATGATAAGGCCGGCAGTCAATCAATGGAGCGCGACAGGCTCGAAATTATCTACCACCAGCACCGCAGCACCCGTAAAGTGGCTCAGATTTTTGGGTGCCATCAGTCGACGGTTGTCCGAAAACTGAAAAAATATGGTTTGACGGCTAAATATAAATAGTGTGAAATACACATCTGAACTTGTCTTGCAATGATCCAAAAATGATATCGCCGGCGCGCCGCTGGACCTGCCTGATTATCGTCGCTCACCTTGAAAGCGATGCGTCTTGCGCATCAGCGCATCATTTGATGCGCCATATGCATCATCTGGTTTGCTCCCTGCAAGCCAACCTGTTGTAAATACATGTATAGTCGCAATGAACCTTTATGGCATGCTTCTTGTTATAGTACTAAACGCCAACCCTAAGCGGGAAAATACATAACCGTTCGCCACAGAGGCGCGCAGAAGTGGATTTAGGGGTTTGGGAATTAATCCTGAATTCCTCAATTGCTTCTGCAAAAACCTCATAACTCTTTCCTCCGTGCCCTCTGTGACTCTGTGGTGAAAATCTTTTGTTCGTGCGCCTCTGCGGTCAACGCTTACGAAAATTCGGCATCCCGCTCGGAACTTGCCTCTGTGCAGCCACGATCCCTGTGGAAGCATTGCAACCAATAGCAGTCACTCAGAAAAGAGTCTTCATGGCCTCATATGCTGGTATTAGCCCGGAAACTAATTCTGCGCAAACGTCTATTCAGGAGCAATTTTTTGCCGGCAAACCCGCGATCCACACAAAGTCTCAAACAGCCTCAATCAACAGAATTTCCAGAGTGAAGGCGTCACATTGTTGATGACTTAACCGGCCGGGAAAGGAGGAGTTAAGAAATGTCGGAAACAACTCAGAAGACGGACAGGGAAATTCTAAAAAAGAAAAGAATCTTTCCACCCCAGGGGCCGCTCGCCGGATTTCGAGTTCTGGATTTTTCTCAGGTTCTAGCGTCCCCCTATTTGGGAACGATGCTCAGCGATATGGGCGCCGAGGTGATCAAGGTTGAGGCGTCCTATGGCGACAGCAGCCGCGGGTACGGACCTCTCAAGGAAGGGGAGGCCGGATATTACATTACCCAGAACCGTGGCAAATATGGGCTGTGCATGGATTTAACCCATCCAAGGGCCATAGGGATCTGCAAAGAATTGGCGAAGATATCGGACATTCTGATCGAGAACTGGCGGCCTGGAATCATGAATAAGAGGGGTCTGGGTTATGACGCCATCCGGGAGATAAATCCTGCGATCGTCTACGCCTCGGTGTCCGGTTTCGGCAATTTTGACCGGTACGCGCCGGCGCCCGGTCCTTACAGTCCGCGCCTGGCCTATGATGTCATCGCCCAGGCTGAATCCGGACACCAGTGGATGAACGGATTTCCGGATCGCGCCCCCAACGGGCTGGATGTCTCATGGTCCGATTTGAACACGGGGACCCACGAGGCCGTCGCCATTGTCGCCGCCCTGATCCAACGGGTCAAGACCGGCAGGGGGCAATGGATCGATATCGCCCTGACCGACACCATGATCGCCTGCAATGAAAACCTTATCTGCATGGTCAGCATGGCGGCCGATGACGTTCCGGCGCCGTGCCGCAATGGACTTCGCCGCCTGTCCCTTTCGCCCTACGGTGTTTTCAAAGCCAAAGACGATTATTTCGTCATCGGCGTCGACAATGACAAGCGTTTTACCCGTCTGTGTGAAGCAATGGGAAGGCCCGAGCTGGCGCGCGACCCGAAGTTTGACAAAAACCATCACCGCCTCGAGAACCGTTCGGAAATCGAAGGCATCGTGGAAAAGTGGTGCAGCGAAAGAACGGTCGAGCAGTGCGTCACTATCCTGCGCGATGAATGCGGCGTTCCCGCCGGACCCATCCTGACGAACACCGCATACGTCAAACATCCCCACTACCATGCCCGAAAGATGCTGGTTCCCATCGAACAACCGCGGGCGGGGACCTTCGAGATGAACGGGGTTGTCAGCAAACTTTCACGCACCCCTGGAAAGGTGCAGGGCGCGGCGCCTCTGATGGGCGAGCATAACCGGCACATTCTGAAAAAATACCTCGGCTATTCCGACAAGACCATCGATGAACTCTACGACGAACTGGTCATCGTGGACAACCTCGACATGGAGTATGCCTATAACGTCGATGTCGCCAGGGCCAAGGCGAAAGAGAGAAGCTCGACGTTTTCTTGAACAGGCGCGCTTCCGGCGGCCACGGTGAGAACTTAGAGAGGAGGCAAACAGTGATGAAACTCTATGCACAGGGACCACTGGTCGGTGTCCAGGTTCTGGAGGTATGCGAAGGTCAGGCGGGACCGTACTGCGGCGCCATATTGTCCGATCTGGGCGCGGGCGTGATCAAGGTCGAAGACCGCGAGGGCGATTATACAAGGAAGCTGGGCCCCTTCACGAACGGGGAGTCCGCCTATTTTATCAGTTATAACCGCGGCAAGAGGGGCATTGCTCTCGATCTCGGCGAGAAAAAGGCCAGGGAGATCGTTAAGGAGTTGGCCGCAAAATGCGACATCTTCATAGAGAATCTGGAACCTGGTGAAATAGAGTCTTTAGGCCTTGATTACGAAACCCTGAAAGCGGTCAATCCGGCTATCGTCTATGGGTCCGTTTCCTGCTACGGGCGCACGGGCCCCTTATCGAAATATCCGGGCAACGACATCGTCGCGGAAGCCATGGGGGGTCACACCTCCGCAAACGGCTTGCCTGATGGGCCGCCTCAGCCTCTGGGGATCGCTTTGTCCGAACACTGCAGCGGCGCCGAGCTTGCCTGGGGGCTTTTATGCGCCTACCTGCACAGGCTGCTTAAAGGCCTGGGACAGTATGTCGATGTTTCCGTTTCAGACAAGAACATATCCGTCACTGAAAATGTCCTTGCGTTTGCTACGATGGCCAATTTCACGCGTCAGAGAACCGGCGGGCACCATACCGTCGTCGGCCCTTACGGTGTTTTTCAGGCCGGCGACGGCGCCTACGCCATGGGTTGCGGCACCAATGAGATGTGGGGAAGGGTCGCGCGGGCCATCGGAAAACCCGACTTGCAGGAGGCTGAAGGGTGGGCGACCAACCTGGACAGGGGGAAAAACCGTCTTACTCACATGATCCCCCTTCTCAACGAATGGGGAAAAGATAAGAAGCGCGACGACATTGTCCGGTTGATAAGTGATGAAGCCTTTGTGCCTTGCGGCCCCAGCGTGACCCATAAAGAGGTTCGCAATAATGTCCATTATAGGCTCCGGGAGACGGTCGTCGATATTGAGCAGCCCAGGGCGGGCAAGGTCAGTGTGGCCAGCGCCTTTGCGGGAAAGATGACGGACCCCAGGCCGGCCGTCCAGGGGCCGGCGCCGCTGCTTGGTGAACACAATGAAGAAATATTGACCGCAATCATTGGCTTGACCGGTGAAGAAATTGCCGGGTTGTACAAAAAAAGGATTCTGGTTCAGGATCTTGAGCTTGGGCAGCCCATCTGATCAATAAAAACGGAAGGGGGGAAACAGAAAACGACACTGACAAGAAAGAGCGGATGTTGGGCGGAAAAAATTAAAATCAGGGAGTGTATTCGAAATGGATTCTACTAACGCGGTTATCGTCAGTGCAGTCAGAACGCCTATTTGTGATTTCGGCGGAAGTTTTAAGGATGTAAAGGCAGGAGACCTCTCGGCGGTTGTGATGAAAGAGGCCATCCGGAGGACCGGCATTGAGAGCGCATCTATCGAGGACATCATCTGGGGATGCTGCATTCAGGATTTTGATGAACCCAACGTTGCAAGGTGCGGAGCATTGAAGGCGGGAATCCCCATCGAGGTCCCGGCCTATACGGTGCAGAGGCAGTGCAACTCGTCACTGCAGGCGTTGATCAACGCGTCCCTTCTGGTCAAATGGGGAGAAGCAGACATCGTTCTGTGCGGAGGCGTTGAGAGCTTCAGCACCGCGCCCTATGTTTTCAGGGAGGCAAGGTGGGGCGCAAGACTGATGCACAAGACCATGGAAGACTCGATCTGGACCATGCTCTATTCCGGCGGCGACATCATCATGGGTGAAACGGCCGAGCTTATTGCAAAAAAATGGGGGATCACTCGAGAAGAAAGCGACGGCGTCGCTCTAAGAAGCCATAACAACGCGGAAAAGGCTGTCAAGGAGGGCAAATTCAAGGATGAGATTGTTCCGGTTCCCGTCCCGCAGAAAAGGGGAGAACCCAAGATGATCAGCCAGGACGAACATATCCGTTTTGGTCTGACCCTGGATGAAATCGCTAAATTGAAACCGGTGTTCAGGAAAGACGGGATTGTCACTGTTGCGAGCGCATCGGGCATCAATGACGGCGCGGCCGCCATGATCGTCATGTCCGAAAAAAAAGCGGCGGAGCTCGGTCTAAAAGGCCTGGGAAGGGTCGTCGATTACGCTGTCGCGGGAGTTGAACCGGACTACATGGGCGAAGGCCCCATTCCGGCGACAAAAAAACTTTTTCAAAAGAGTAAATATTCCCTGTCCGACGTAGGCTTGATCGAATTAAACGAAGCTTTTGCGGCGCAATACGTTGCCTGCGAGCGGGGTATTGGATTCGATCGCAGTCTTGCAAATGTGAACGGAAGCGGCTGCGGTCTGGGGCATCCCGTAGGCGCCACCGGTTGCCGTCTTGCCGTTACGCTTGTCTATGAGATGGCCAGAAGAGATGTTGAAATAGGGATGGCCTCGCTATGCGCAGGCGGCGGCATGGGAACTTCCCTGTTGATCCAAAGAGTTTGAAAAAGGAAAACCGAATATTGAATCAAGGCGATTTATTGCGCCGATAAGAAGGGGGAGGTTTTTATTTATGGAAATCAAGAAGATATGTGTACTGGGGGCGGGTTTGATGGGCAACGGTATCACGCAGGTCTGTGCTCAGGCAGGCTACGAGGTGGCTATGCGGGACATCGAGCAGCGCTTCATTGACGGCGGCATGAGCAGCATCAGGAAGAACCTGGCCCGCGATGTGGAGAAGGCGAAGAGGACACAGGCCGACATGGACGCCATCCTAGGCAGGATCAAACCCATGTTGGATTTGAAGGCGGCCGCAGCCGACGCGGACCTCATTGTCGAGGTGGTCATTGAGGTCATGGATATCAAGAAAAAAGTTTATGAGGAATTGGAAAAGATCGTAAAGCCTGAATGTCTCTTCTTTACGAATACCTCAGGGCTGAGCATTACGGAGCTCGCGGCAGTGACCTCGCGTCCCGCGAAATTTATCGGAACGCATTTCTTCAACCCGGTTCCGGTGATGAAGCTTCTGGAGATCATCCGGGGTTATGAGACGTCGGACGAGACTCTGGAGATCGCAAAGGAATGGGGAAAGAGTATCGGCAAGGAGGTCATCGTCGTAAATGAGGCGCCTGCGTTCGCCGTCAACAGGGTCCTGTGCGTAATGCTCAATGAAGCTTTTTATGTGCTTGGTGAAGGAATCGCCGGCCCTGAAGACATAGACAAAGGAATGGTTTTGGGCTGCAATCATCCCATCGGGCCGTTGGGCCTTTCTGACCTTGTGGGGCTGGAGACGCTCCTGCGGGTCGTCGAGGGGCTGCACAAGGAACTGGGCGACAAGTACAGGCCGGCCCCGCTTCTCGTTAAACTGGTCAGGGCAGGGCGGTACGGAAGGAAAACGGGAAAGGGCGTATACGACTACACAGCGAAAAAATAAAAAAGAAGGACTCATAGATGTCATACAATAATCTTTTGTTCGAAGTGGAAGGGGGCGTCGCCACCATTACCTTCAACAGACCGAAGGCGCTCAACGCTATGAATCCGGAAACAACCAGGGAACTCAAGGACGCCGTCACCAGATCTATTGAAGATGAAGCAATCAGGGTGGTCGTCCTGACCGGGGCCGGGGATCGGGCCTTCGTAGCCGGAGCGGATATCTCCGCGATGCAGGATATTGCGCCGTCCGAGGCTATGCGCATCATGGAAAATGGGCACGAGGTGCTCCGGCTTATCGAAACCATGCCCAAGCCTGTTATTGCGGCTGTCAACGGCTTCGCCCTGGGCGGCGGTATGGAGATATCGCTGGCCTGTGACATCCGGTTTGCCTCGGAAAAGGCTCTCTTTGGCGCCCCGGAGATCCTCCTGGGGATCATTCCCGGTTGGGGTGGAACTCAGCGGTTGCCGAGGTTGATCGGGATCGGACTGGCCAAGGAATTAGTCCTGGGCGGCGGACAGATTGACGCCAAAAGGGCTTATGAGATCGGCCTGGTGAACCGGGTCTACCCGCCGGATCAACTGATCGCGGAGACGAACAAGTTTGCGGCAAAGCTTGCCGGCCTGCCCGCCTTCGCGCTCAAGATGGCCAAATGCTCCATTAACTTTGGCGCAGACGCATCGCTGGACACCGCCAACAGGATCGAGATCGCCTGTTGCGCCGAGTGCTTCAGCACCCAGGATCAAAAAGAGGGAATGAAGGCTTTTCTGGAGAAGAGAAAGCCGGCTTTCGTCGGTCGCTGATCGACTGAGAGATCGTCAAAGGGAAACCGGCAAGGGTTAATGTTTAGTGTCCGAAATGAACGCTGGATTTGGATCCGGGTGTCACGCTGGACCCCGGACATCATCACAGGAGGGGACAATGCAGTATGAGCTTACAGAAGAACAGTTGTTGCTGCAGACTACGGTGAGACGGCTTGCAAAAGATAAGGTTAGTCCGGGGGCCACCGCCCGCGATGAATCGGAAGAATTCGACTGGAATATGGTGGAGCTTCTTCGCGAAAACGGTCTCTATGGGACTGACTTTCCCGAAATCCATGGAGGCTCCGACGCCGGGATGCTGGCTCTTTGCCTGGCGATAGAAGAACTGTCCAAAGCAGACGCCTCTACCGGCCTGCTTATTGCGGACCAGGAACTCGGCGCCCTGCCGATCCTTCTTGCAGGAAACGAGTCGCAAAAACAAAAGTATCTGCCCAAACTGGCTTCGGGAGAGCATCTTGCAGCTTTTGCCCTGACCGAACCCGCCGCAGGCTCCGATGTCGCTCAGTTGCGCTGCCGCGCCAAAAAAGATGGTGATTCCTATGTGCTGAACGGGAATAAAAACTTCATCACCAACGGCGGAGTGGCGGAGATAATCACAGTTTATACCGTTATCGATCCTGAGAAACCCACCCATAGAAATGCAGGGGTCTTTGTTGTGGAAAAAGGGACCCCGGGTTTTTCGGTCGGCCACAAAGAAAAGAAAATGGGTATCCGCTCCTCGGAGACCGTCGAGTTGATTTTCGATGACTGCAGGGTGCCGGCGGAAAACCTTCTTGGAGAACCGGGGCTGGGGTTCCAGGTTATGATGAAGACACTGGATTTTTCCAGGCCCGCAGTGGCTGCGCAGGCCCTTGGCATTTCCGCCGGGGCTCTTGAATATGCGGTGGCCTATGCAAAAGAGCGTCAGTCGTTTGGGAAACCGATTATCGAACATCAGGGCATAGCGTTCAAGCTTGCGAATATGGCGATGCGCACCGAGGCGGCGAGGCAGTTGCTCTACAAAACCTGCGCCATGTTTCAGGAACTGCCTAAGGACATGAGCCGGCTAAGCGCCGAACTGCTCCGCATGAGTTCCATGTCCAAGTGCGTTTGCTCCGATGTGGCCATGTGGGTCACTACCGAGGCGGTCCAGGTGCTCGGCGGCTATGGGTACAGCAGGGACTACCCGGTCGAGAGAATGATGCGCGACGCCAAAATTACCCAGATTTACGAGGGGACCAATGAGATTCAACGTCTGGTCATAGCAAGGACCCTGTAGCGATGAATTTGTGCGCTGCGGCGGCGCGAAACGGCGCTAAGCCAAACGAGGCTGCTCAGGGCATAAGCGCTCAAATGAGAAACTGGACATGCATGACTGCAATTGCCCAAAGTGTTACGGAATTAGCTTGTTAAGCCCTGAAAGGGCTAAATAATTCAGCCCAGGGTAAGCGAGAGCGCCACCCTGGGTGTGGGTTCCATCATTTTTCCTTCTGTACCCCGAAGGGGTTCCATAGAACCCATATGCAAAATGCAACTGCGAACTCGGGACTATTTCTATGTAGCCCTTTCAGGGCAACGTGTTTGTGGCGCCAAAACCAGGGGTGGCGCTCTCGCTTGCCCTGGGCTAAATTATGTGGCCCCCTTGGTGCATTGAAATTACAGGCAATGTTCATCCACTGCTTCTTTGAGCGCTGATGGAACTCAGGGCATGAGCAAACAAAAGGATGTAGTCCTCGCAGGCGCAAACGGGGCCGGGCCGGAAGCGCCGGGATAAACCGGCGTAGAATAAGGGATAAAAGGGCGCTGCATAAATGGAGGCATTGCTCCATTATGGCCCCTGGTCCCGCTGAGTCTGACGCCAGGTTGCGCTCAGGGAGGCGGCATGGCCTGTCCGTTCATGCTCAGGCTTGCCCTGAGGCATCGAAGGGTATCGAAGCATGCACGGATAGGAGCGTCCGCCCTTCGGCGCCTCAGGGCGAATGGCCTTGAACGCGACTTATACACGCCGGCGCCAATACTTGCGCAAACCCTCACTGCCCGTCATCCCGGTGCAAAGCCGGGGTCCAGTGTCATTTCGGCCTGTGGAGTCGATGAAAGGTCGCTGGATTCCTACTTTCGAGACTGCGTCGCAATTGCTTTCAAACTTCATGAAGTGAGGTGTTTGCTTGGTCCGGCCCTATTCGCGGGGGTCATTTCCCGACTGGTGATCAAAGCGCAAAACTGATTCCATTTCGTCAGTCAGTCCTCTGAATTCACTCCACTTGCTCTGGGTTTGGCCCTTATGATCCTAACCGGGATAATAAGCATTGGGGCCATATGGGAACTTCTCAAACCGCGCCCATTCTGTATATGACCCCAAGCATGGATACAGTGGAGCCTCTACATAAAGGCAGTCGGAAGTAGCCTGAAGAATCCCATTCAAAGCCTTTCATCCTGGGTTCCAACCCTTACCCACTTCACCGAAGCAAAATTCGGCAAACCCAAAAGACAATCTATTGTTGACCGGCTTTATGAGCAAGAGATGGAGGAGCCTTACGACTCCTCCCGGCTTGAGTTGTGCGTTGTACGTTGGCTTCGATGGCTGTGGGCGGTCTAAGAGATTTGAAGGTCATCCATCGTTCCCTGCGCGATCGGACCGGATCATACCTACAAACGCCGGCAAACACATGCAGCCCGCGGTGATGGCTTTCGGCCCCGGAGCTATCGAGACCCCGCCCGACTTATGCGATCACTCGCGCCACTCAACTATTTCTGCTGTGAACGTCTCATTCGCGCGGCGCTACCTCCATTACAGGATCCCTGACTACCCTGACAACACATGGGGATGTGGACGGCCCCTGTAGAAGAATAGACCCCGTTGACTATCCCACTGACCGTCGCGGTTTCTTGTGGGTCAAATGATGCGCACCCGTTGGGGCCACCTACGTTTTGGCCCGTGAAGTTGACTGTCGTGCACTCCTGTTGGCCTGAGCCTCGCGCGCAAGACATGGTTGCAGGATCGGCAGTCCATTGATCACATGCGACCGTGCCTGAAAATATCGACAATTCGATGCTGGCCCCGGGGGGGCCGCATGCCGTGCCGACTCCGGACAGGGAGTAAACCATCCAACCCATAGTCGGGTATGGTGGAGGGCAACCTCCGGACGCATAAACACACTGGGCCGATACAGGCGTAAAGGATAGCGGTGCTGCCGCGGCGACATAGGTACCGGTAGCCGATGCGGTTTGCCCAACTACAATTTTGACGGTCTGGCTCGTTGGACTGGTCCAACCGGATATCGTATTGAAATTTACCGTATGATTGCCGGCCGATAGCTGGGCGACCCTGGCGCCGCTGTTCTGCCATGCCCCGCCGTCTACGTTCCATTGCGCGCCGGCGCTGACCGCGTCCGCAGGGCTGATCGTTACAGTGAGGAAACCGCAGGTGGGTTTACCGGAACCGGGACAAGAAAATGAGCCGGCCGGCCAGAAGACCTGCCCGGAGGTGTCGCCTGGCTCACTCGAGTTGGTAACTTGCCCCCAGATCTGCGCCTGCAGCTCTCCCAAATCGCCAGTGCACCCTTGACTTCCATCACTTCCAGTGGTGCTAAGAATATAGACCACAACATTGACGTGCGTGCACTTCGGGTCATTGTTGCCGCGCGCGCATAACGGATGCCCTCCCCCGAAACCTAGAAGCGACTTTGAAAGATGCCAGTCCCCGCAACTCACTTCGGCTTTGGCCGGCGGGGTCGAGTTGTGCGCGGTTGCATTGCCCGCATACGATGTGAATTGAGCACCCACGTCGCCACAGGCCGTGCCTCCTAGCCCAACAAGGAATAAATCACAGCGGTCGAGTTCTACGCTGCAAGCCGGGCAGAGGACGCCACACACGCACGGTTCTTTTGTGCAGCCCCCACTGTAGTGGGAACAATGCGCGCTGGTTGGCGTGAAGGTTGGCGGCGTCGTGACGGGTTCGCCCATATGCCAGTCGGCGCCGAACGATACGTCCTTCCACGCTTCTACATCTACGGTGAAAGGATCGGGCGGAGCCCAGCCGGCAACGGCATTGAATCCTACCGTATGAATGCCGACTAACAGGTTCTTGACCGTGGCGCCGCTTTTCTGCCATGGCCCGTTGAATGAAGGCTGACCGCACTCCTCACTCCCCGGCGCGGTCACGCACCACTCCGCGCCTGCCTTGACGGCGGCGGCAGGCGTGATCGTAACCGTGACAGAGCCTGTCTGCTGTACGTATAGACCCTGAGCCGACGTGGTCTGCCCATTTAAGATCTTGACACTCTGTACTTTGGGAGTATTCCAGCCGGTAACGGCCTTGAAAGTGACCTTATGAGAGCCGAGCGAAAGACCCGGGACCGTGATGCCGCTGTTTTGCCATGTCCCGGCATCGACGTTCCACATGGCTCCGGCGTTTACCGCAGCATCAGGGCTGATGGTTACTGTAAGTGAGCCTGTCTGTTGCACGTAGAGACCGCCGGCCGATGCGGTCTGGCCACTTACAATATTCACAGGCTGGCTCGCAGGACTGGTCCAACCGGCAATAGTATTGAAATTTACCGTATGTGAACCAACTGAAAGCTTTCCAACTGTGGCGCCGCTCTTTTGCCATGTCCCCCCGTCCACCTTCCACTTCGCGCCTGCGCTGACGGCCGCAGTGGGAGTGATCGTTACCTTGAGAGAGCCAGCAGGGCCAGCGGCAACGGTCGACCTTGCCGCTGCCCGCGCATCCGCAACGGAGTCTTTCGTGAAGATTTTAATCTCCCTGGTTGCTTCATCCGGCCATGTGTGCGCACCGGCAGAGACAGTCTTGCCTGCATCCATAAAGGACATGTAGGTCCGGTCTGCACAATCACCGGAAACACAGCTTATCGCCCCATCCGATGAAATCGACAGAGTCCCCGTTCCGGTTCCTGACGAGCCGTCACTTGCAGTCCAGGAAACCGTATAAGTTCCGTCCGTTTCGATAGTGAGCGAATCCCTTTCCCACCAGGGCGCGCCGGGACCTGAGGCCAAACTACTACCTTGCCACACACCGGCCAAATCAGCCATGGAATATGAAGCCGCTTGCCTGCTGAAAACAGACAATACGGCATCTTGACCCGAGGCGGCCCCACTTGTCCCGACTGTGACAGTCTTGTCTGCGCCCATAAAAGCCGCATAGTTGTTTGGACTGCTTAGACAATCACCGGAAAGACACGTTATCGCCCCGGTTGGTGAAATAGAGATTTTCCCGGATGTACCGGTTGATGACCCGTCACTTGAGGTTAATGTCCCCTTATAGGTTCCATCCGGGTAAGTCGTATCGCTCATTGTTGCCCACCATGGCGTTGGTCCTGAAGACAAAAAATTTGCTTCCCACTCGCCAACCAAATCAGCCGGCGAATACGAAGCGGCCTGTTTTGTGAAAATCGTGAGATTAGAACTGTCATCGCTCGAGATGTGCGTACATACGAGGACGGTATTGCCCGAATCTATCTGGCACAAAGGGGTGTCTGAATAACCGCCTCCGGTCATCACAATCCCATCGGAGGAAATCGAGAAAGCGCCGCTGAGGCTGTCAGGATTGCCATTGCTGTCTTTACCGGAACCGGTGAATGTTCCGTCCGGCTTGACGGTCAGTGTGCCTCTTTCCCACCAGGGCGCCGAAGGGCCTGAAACGAAACTGTTATAGTTCCACGCGCCGGATAAATCGGCAAGTGTCGCTCCATTGGCGGCCAATGGAAATACGGGGAATAGACAGATAACGCAGATGAAAATGAACACTCCGTACAAGGGCTTTGAAAGATTTGCTCTAAGCATTTTAGGCCCTCCTCGGTAAGCTGCCAGACAGCTCATGTGAGAAGAAGATGCGATAAAAGGCGATGAGAAAACGCCTCCCGACGGTTCTTTGATATGGTGATAAAAAATTGCTTTGAATATTAAGGATAGTAGTTTTCGGCTAGCACATGTCGTTGATACTGTCAAGGACATTCACGGACCGATATTTGTCCTCTTCGAACAGATCGTTTACGCTCCCCCCACAACCCACGTCTTTGGAATCGGGACCAGGTAGTCTCGCTGAATATGTCCGTAATCATAACTCACCGAGCGAAACATCTTCCGGCCGCTGAAATGACGCTTCCTGTCTACATATATGAATATGTAAGATAATGTGATCCACCATCTGCTTTTGGACTAACTGATCGAAACTCAGATCGGCAACGTAAACGACATCATTCTGCAAAGGGGAGGCGGAGTTTTGAACGGGGACATCAGGCAGCAGTTTCCATCCTCACACAATAGACTGAAAAACCACTTCAGTGGGTGAACGATCCTTCCGATAACCAATTAGCAGTACTGGTGCATTGTCAACTAAATTCTGCCTAATCGAAAAGATCACCAAAGTCTCGGAGGTCTGATGCGCTCTTTTACACGTTCAAATCGAAGAATTAGGAAGGAGTGGCAAGACAGCTTCACGGTGGGAATTGAGGAACTCGACGTTCAGCACCGGACCCTTCTCTACTTGATCAACGAAACCGGCGATTTGGCTGACGCGCAAAATACCGCGAAATCAGCAACTTTCACCGCCCTGAACGCTATGATTCTCTACGCTGAGAATCATTTCAGAACCGAAGAAGACTATTTTGAGAGATACACTTATCCGGAGCATTGTCAGCAGAAGGAAGAACATGAAGCGTTTGTAGACAGTGTATTCTCAATGGCCCAGGAACTAGATAAGGAAAGCGCCCTGTCATTGGGATCGATCATACTTTTCTTGGAAGACTGGTATACCGACCGTGTGCCAGGTGCTGACCAGGAATACAAGCAATTCCTCTCGATCAAGATTGCAGACGAGGCAAAGGTCGTTCATATTTAAAATAGCGGAAAAGTCGCCGGCTAATCACCCGCTAATGCTCTTCGAGATTTGTTGATGGTCAGGTGCATGCATTATTCGGATTGGAACCTGATGGGATTAGGATAGACAATGAACTGCGCGACCACGAAAAAAATGGGCTTGAAGCACAAAATTATCCACGAAATGACCGGGTATTACATCATGGTCGTGTACCTGGCCTTTTTTTTCAGTTTATTTGCATGGTATCGCAGATTGATCCTGGTCCAGTATCAGATCAGCTACGTGCATTATGGGGTTAGCGTCATCCAGGCGATGGTTTTAGCCAAACTCATTATGGTGGGGCGCGCTTTGCGCCTGGGCCGGGGGTTTAAAGACCGTCCGCTGATCTTGCCAATCCTGTACAGGGCCGTTGTGTTCACCATGTTTGTGTGGCTCTTCGGTGTCGTCGAATCCGCCGTAAGCGGATTGTTGCGCGGCAAAGGCCTCGCGGGCGGCTTTGATGAGTTTATCAGTGCGGGCAGGTACGAATTGCTCGCCAGATGTATGATCACATTTGTCGCTTTCATACCTTTTTTCGCCTTTGAGGAATTGGAACGAGTGCTGGGTGAAGGCAAATTAAGAAAACTGTTTTTCAAGAAAAGACCGGCCGGGGAACCCGGCTTGTCCACCGATAATCCCATGTAGCATTCCAAATCCCCCTGCCCCCCTGGAAAAGGGGGATAATTCATTGCACGCCGGCAGGTTCTCCCCCCTTTTCTGAAGAGGGCAGGGGGAATTTTGATCATCGCTGATATTGGCGCCCTCTTTAGCGCAACTTGGTATGAGAGGGTGACGCCCGATCTTGATGCGGTAAAGGGGGTCGCTTGCGGCAAACGCGCAAACGGAGTCGGCCCGAGACGACACCTCGCTATCTAAAGATCAGTTTTCCAGGAATAGCCATTTCTTGCTCTTAGAAGGCCGGTTCCGGCCTCGAAATCACTGCCGTGAAGAGCTTGAGGTTCGCCGAGACCTCATTCCTCATCCGTTCCAGAAATACTTCGCCGCTTCGCCTTCATTCAAGTTTCGTCCTTTATGATCCCGGCCGGAACTTGTTATCCTGCTGGTTTTGCCGCTTCTATTGCCGCTTCTGGTTGCCGTTTTGCCATGCCAAATCAGAAGGTGGTATGATGAACGAATTGAGAAATTGAAGAATTGAAGAATTTGACAGCTCACAGCTCACTACTCCCTGCTCCCAGCTTAAGGGGGGCTCGGCTCCTTGAAAACCGAATATAGGTGGTCGAAAAACGGAGGATAGAGGCTGGATGACAGGTTTCCGCCTTCCTGCCTCTCCCTTCCTGGAAGAGTTCTGAGTTATGGGTTTTGAGTTACTAAGAACTGACAACTGGCGACTAAAGACTCTTCCCGCTGTATTCACGGAGGACGTGTCAATGATATCAAGGAGTTGCGACGGTCTCCGCTGCATTTGCGCTGTATTTGCAGCAAACAAACGCCATGTGACGATGACCCTGTCGCCGGCCTGGCAAGGTATGCCTTTAACAGTAACCGATCCGTCTTTTGAGACCTATACTTCGACTCTATAGTCCTGCATATTGCGCCTTGCGTTGATTCATACTGCCCATCCAGCGAGAGGGGGTCGACAAGCATTACAGAAAAGTAATTCAGTCTCACAAAATTCCATGACGGTAATGCCCGGCCCCACTGTGAACCTGTTCGCCACTATCCAGAAATTAAATCACCGGTGGTAGCGCCGCCTTCCACGGCGGCGTTCTTCGTATCACGCAAGAGGGTCTTTATCTACGAACCACCATATCCATTGCTCCGCTTCATCATTTACCAATTGATGCGCCGCTACCAACGGAATCGTGGAACAAATTTACTTTGGCCCGGCCGGATGCCTCTTTGACATTCTGTCTCATTTGATATAGAGTGTCGGAAAATATTGTGGGCACATCTGATAGGAAATATTTACCGCATTGGTATCGAAATATGCGCAGGACTTTATGCCGCCTGCTCTCGTTGGCGGCGGCCGTTTTCATCATTTTATCTCCATGGCCCGGCGACTGGCCGTTGCGGTCCATGAGAACGCTTCAGAGGCCCCTTCCGCCCCGCCCGCCGGCAAGGCAGGGTAATCTGCCCTGCGATGCTTTCAGCAAAGCTGTCCAGTTCCTGAGGGCGCACCGGTCCCAATTCAGCAACAGGCGCTTCATAACCATCATAGACTATACGAAGCCTTCCACCAGCAGGAGGCTCTTTCTCATCGACATGGAATCCGGGGAGGTGCAGCGGTTTCTGGTGTCTCACGGGAAGAACTCGGGGTGGCTATATGCGACAAGGTTTTCCAACCGGCCGGAATCCTACGAAAGCCCGATCGGTTTTTTCCGGACCGGGCGCAAATACTATGGCGGCCATGGCCCCAGCCTGGAACTCGACGGACTGCAAAAGGGCATAAACGATAATACGGTCTGCCGCGGAATCGTGATGCACGGCGCTCATTACGCTGGCTGGGGGGCCGTTGCCGCCAACCGCGCCTCTGGCTTGGGGAGACTCGGGCGCAGCCTGGGGTGCCCGGCCATCCCAATGGAAGTCGCCGAAAATGTGATCGACAGGATCAAGGGCGGAAGCCTGCTCTATGTGCATGCAAAAACTGCGGAAACTGCCCCGGACGCCAGGGCGCGCGCCGGGAACTCACTGTTGAGCCTTGGCCTTGGTTCCCGCGCATCCGCCGGGCAGTAGGGCGAAGACGCTCCAAATCAACGCCCGTAGCGCTCCGGACACCCCCGGGCGGCTCTGTTGTCAAACCTGATTCTTTCTTCGCGTCGCGTGAAATATTTTCAATACCTTAATTCGCGTCTGGTTTATTGATGTCAA
>PLSV01000106.1:38552-64431 GCA_003165235.1 Syntrophobacteraceae bacterium | reverse complement strand
ATTTGTAAATTCACGGATTCTGGATGATATTTGGCATGGCTAAACCTGCCGGCGCCAGCATCAATCGGCGCACTAATGAGTTCCGCCTTGACTATCCGCCATACACCCCACTCCTATGGCCGATTTGCACCACCAGCACCAGCAACTGCTCATCCTCAATCTTAGCCAAAACGCGATAATCTCCGACGCGATAGCGCCAGAACTCTCGAAGTCGCCCCTTGAGCGGCCCGCCCACAGTCCTGGGGTTCGGAGCGACACGCTCTCGGAGATAAAGATTGATGCGGCGGGCGTTCTGCGAGCTTATCCGGCTTAGATCTTTTTCAGCCTGCGGTGTAAAACTAATCCGCCAGGCCAAGTCTGCGCTCCACTTCTTCAAGCGGTATAGATTCCTCGCCTCTCTTCAGAAACTCCTCGTATGCAGTTTCGGCCACATAAGCGTCTTCCAGGTCTTCGATGCACCGCTCAAGCGCCTCGCGGATAAAATAACTTTTGGTTCGCTTCGTGGCGCGGGCCAGTGTCGCCAACCGCAGGGCCAATTCTTCCGGCAGCCGGACTGTCTGCATATTCGACATATTGATATCCTCGTGTATTAACTGTAATACAAATTCTACATACAATCAATCAAACCCTAAACCAGCCCCAGAGAAAGCTTGTTCCGGCCCACTGACGGCTGTTCTCACTTTTTGACCCGAATCCGCACCGACTCGGCATGCGCCATAAGCCCTTCGAGTTCCGCCAGACGGATGATCGAGCGTGCGTCCCGGTCGAAAGCGGCACGCGAATAGGCAATCACGTTGGTCTTTTTTATAAAATCATCCACTCCGAGCGCTGAAGCGAAACGGGCGGTCCCAGCGGTCGGAAGCACGTGATTCGGACCGGCAAAGTAATCTCCGACAGGCTCCGGAGTATAGTCCCCAATAAAGACCGCCCCTGCGTTTTCAATCCTGCCAAGCCAGGGAAGCGGGTCCTTGATGTGCAGTTCGAGGTGTTCAGGCGCTATCCGATTTGCAAGTCCGAAAGCCGCATCCACGCTCTGCACTATGAAAACGGCGCCGTAGCGCTCGATTGAGGCCGCTGCGGTCTCGCCTCGGGGCAGCGAAGTCAACTGCCTGGAAACGCTAAGCGAAATATCCCCGGCGAGGCTTTCTTCAGTGGTTATGCAGATTGCGCTTGCCATGCTGTCATGCTCCGCCTGGCTGAGGAGGTCGGCCGCGATATAGTCCGCGTTTGCGCTGGAGTCCGCCAGGACCAGGACTTCACTCGGACCGGCAATCATATCTATCCCCACCTCGCCCGACAGGAGCTTCTTGGCGAGCGCCACATAAATATTTCCGGGACCGACAATTACATCGACGGGCTGGATCGATTTCGTCCCGTATGCAAGGGCTGCAATGCCCCAGGCGCTGCCCGCCCTGTAAATCCGGTTCACCCCCGCCTCCCGCGCAGCGGTCAGAAGATAAGGGTTTATGCTGCCGTCATTTCGGGGGGGAGTAACCATCGCGATGTCCGGCACCCCGGCTAGGCGCGCCGGTATTGTGTTCATCAAAACCGAGGAGATGAGAGGGGTTTCGCCGCCCTGTCCGCCCGGGATATATATCCCCGCAGCCCTAACCGGCCTCACTATTTGCCCCAGGAATGTCCCGTCCGGTTTGGTCATGAAATGAGAGTGCCGTATCTGCTGTTTGTGGAAATCCTCGATATTTCGGATCGCCGTCCGGATGATGGACACAAAATCCGAATCCACCTCGCCGCATGCGGCATCTATCTCTTCATCGGATACGCGCAGCCGCCCCTCTTCCAACCCTGGAGCGTCAAACCGGCGTGTATAGCGCAGCACTGCGGCGTCGCCTTCGGACTTGACCGCACCGATTATCTCCAGAACTCTTGCTTCCAGCGCGGGATCGGCCCCCGGCCTGCGCTTTGCGATTGCCGAAATCTTGAGTTCCGCCTCATCCGACGGATATGTAATGACGTCGATCACCTTTATTGGCCCTCAACAGCGATGACAAAAGCATCCGGAAATCCATTCGACCTAAATCGCTCGACTTCCGCTTTCCCAACAAGCAGGTCCTGATAGGAACCGACCTGCACCCTGTACCACAAGCCGTTTTTTTCAGGCAGATTGGTAACTCTGATTTCCCGGTTTTCTCCTGACATTTTCTCCTTCAGCCTGTAAGCGTTGGCCGGATCGCGAAAGGCCCCGATCTGGACGGTGAACCTGCCGAAGCGGAACGATGGAACCGGGTCCACCTTCCAATATGTGGCATCGCCCACGGTTTGCGCGGTCGCATACTGAACCGCCTCGACCCGCACCTTCGCCAGCCCCTTCATTCGGCAACCCAGGTCCTGAGCGCCCTTAGCCGAAAGATCGATGACCCTCCCCGCCACAAACGGCCCGCGGTCGTTAATCCTCAAAATGGTCGATCGGCCGTTCTCGAGGTTCGTCACCTTGACGTAGGTTCCCAGGGGAAGAGTCTTGTGGGCCGCCGTATCCGCCCACATATTGTAAGGTTCCCCGCATGAGGTGGGCTTACCATGAAAATCGGGTCCATACCAGCTAGCCAGGCCATCTTCCACGTAACCCTCAGCGCTGGTGAGAGGATAGTACCAAATGCCGTTTATCCGATAGGGTTTTTGCGATTTCAGTCCGGGAGGGACCTGTGCAGGAGGGGCGTAATGCTTCGCACAGGCCGCCAATAAAAGGGACAAGCCGATAAGAACAGTTAATAGGGAGCAATGAGCATTGAGCAGTGAACGATGAACGACGAAGGACCTGAGGACCATGGGACGGGAACCATGAAAAGGCTCCCTTTCCGATGCCTGATACTCGATACCAGTTCGGATGTCTCGGTTCACTGCTCACCGCTCACTGTTCTCTGCTCACTTTTAACCGCTGAGTTCGCCGTTTTTCTCCATTTTGGCGAGGTCCTCAAAGCGGATATCTATACCGAGGATTCCGGCAATCTCCTCGGTTGCGTCTCTGATCGGGGCGGAAACAGTTATGCAGAGAGCCCCCGTATAACGTGAAGAGTAAAAGTCGGTTACATACACCTTCCCGTTCTTCATGGGTCCTATAAACCAGGGCCGATCGGAAAGGTCCTCTCCCACCCTGGCGCTTTCATACTTCGATTTATCCACTATGTGCGTGATGTTGCGGGTGATCTTGCGCCCCTGCCTGTCGGTTACATAGATGTACTGAATAAAAGGGTTGAGTTCAAGAAGAGTCTGAAGCAAAGGCTCCTGGCGCTCCGGGTCGAGGCTTCGAATCATTTCACTTTCGACGACCTCTTCCACAAGGTGAGCGGCCAGAGCGTAGGCGCGCTGCTTGAGCAAGTCGAATTCGGAGATAAAATACTCGGGCAGGTATCGTCTCGACCACCGCTCCAGTTCATCACTGGATATAGAGGTATTGCGCCCTTTGTCGTATTCGCTCATCACACGCTTGAAGATCTTGAGAATCCCGGGGTGCCTCTTGTCCAGGCGGCGCTCCCCATCCAACCGGAGGCGGTGATTCACCCAGTAGGCTATGCCGGCGACACCGGACTTGTCCGTTATGGTGATGCTGATAGGCCTTTTGAGCAATTTCCGCGTATCGAAAATATTGTAGATTTCCTCATTTTTTACCAGCCCGTCGGCATGGATGCCCGCCCTGGTTGCATTGAACTCCTCACCTGCAAATGGATAGTTGGGAGGCACCGTATAGCCGAGTTCCGACTGAAAATATTCGACAATGTCGGTAATCGCGGTTGTATCCACTCCGTTCGAGGCGCCTTTGATCCCGATGTATTCGAATATGAGGCCCTCGATGGGGGCGTTGCCGGTGCGCTCGCCGAACCCCAGTACGGTCCCGTTGGCGCCGCTGCACCCATAGAGCCAGGCGGTCGCAGCGTTTATCAATACCTTGTGGAAGTCATTGTGGCCGTGCCACTCAAGGAGGCGCCCGGGGACCCCTGCGTCATCTATGAAAGCCCTCACAAGCTTGGGGACGCTCCTGGGCAGGGCCGCTCCAGGGTAGGTTACACCGAAGCCCAGCGTATCGCACAGACGAATCTTGATATCTACGCCGCTCTGCTCTCGGAGGCGCATCAGTTCAATGGCGAACGGGATACAGAAACCGCCTATATCCGCGCGCGTGATGTCCTCCATATGACACCTTGGCGTGATGCCTTTTTCCAATGCGGCCCTGACAATCTTCAGGTATTTTTCAAGGGCCGCCTTGCGGTCCATTTTGAGCTTAAGGAAGATATGGTAATCGGAGACCGAACTGAGAATCCCCGTCTCTTTCAAACCAAGTTGGGCCACCAGGTCCAGGTCCTCCTCAACAGCCCGGATCCATCCGGTTATCTGAGGATACTCATAACCCTTGGCAAGACAGGCGTCCAGCGCCTGTTGGTCTTTATCGGTGTACAGGAAAAACTCGGACTGTCGAATGACCCCGTTTGGGCCGGAGAGGCGGTGAAGCATCTCGAATATCGCCTCGATCTGCCTGACAGTATAGGGAGGCCGCGCCTGCTGGCCGTCACGAAAGGTTGTATCAGTTATGAATATATCGTCGGCCGGATCGATGGGCAGCAGCTTGTGGTCGAAGTCAATGCGAGGCGCCTCATCGTACGGATAAATATCGCGCATCAGGTTGGGTCCGTCCAATTCCTGAAAGTTGCGCCTCCGAAGCTCCGGGTTTTCGTGGTCGAGCACCCGTTTATTGGGGTTCCAGCGAGCCATAATCTTACTTTCTAGAGTAGCTTTCAACCTTTAGACACAATTCCAGAAGCTGATTGACATCTGCCTCGGAAGGCGCACTGGTCATGAGGCAGGTAGCCTTCTGGGTCTTGGGGAATGCGATCACGTCACGTATCGAACCGGCCCCGCACATAAGCATCACCAGCCGGTCAAGTCCAAAGGCGACCCCGCCGTGAGGAGGGGCGCCGAACTGAAGCGCCTCCAACAAAAACCCGAATTTTTCCTGCGCCTCCTCAGCCGAAATCCCCAGTGCATCAAAAACCCGCCTCTGGACCTCCGGCTGGTGAATACGAATACTGCCGCCGCCAATCTCAATGCCGTTCAGAACAAGGTCGTAGGCCCTGCTCTTGACCTTCTCGGGCTCTGTTTCGATCAGGGCCATATCGGACTCCACCGGCGAGGTGAACGGATGATGGACGGAAGTGTACCTTTTCTCTTCGTGGTCCCATTCGACAAGCGGAAAATCCGTAATCCACACAAAATTGAATTCATCCGGATCGATCAGTCCCAACTGCTGGCCGAGACGAACACGTAGATTTCCGAGGGAATCATTTACGACTTTGCGCTGATCGGCCACAAAAAATATTACGTCTCCGGTTTCTATGCCGAGGCGCTGTTCCAGCGCCTGTTGCACGCCTTGCTGCAGGAACTTGGCTATCGGGGACTGCCAGCCCTCAGGCTGAATCTTGATCCAGGCCATACCCTGCGCTCCAAAGATTTTAACAAAATCGATAAGATCATCCAGCTCTTTTCTTGACAAATCTTTGCCGCCGGACACTCGGAGCGCCTTGACAATCCCGCCCCGTTCAACCGCCTGGCGGAAAACCCGGAGATCGGATTCGGCAACGATGTCGGTCACTTCGGTCAGCGGAAGGCCAAAGCGCGTGTCAGGCCGGTCGGTCCCGTAGCGGTCCATGGCTTCGCTGTAAGTCATGCGGGGAAAGGGGAAGCTTAAAGAAACACCTTTCAGCTCGCGGAATATTCGATCAATCCAGCCCTCGATCAGATCGAAAATGTCTTCTTCGCGTATAAAAGACATTTCCAGGTCGAGCTGAGTGAACTCAGGTTGCCTGTCCGCCCGCAGGTCTTCATCACGGAAGCACTTGACGATCTGATAGTACCTTTCGAAACCGGCGATCATTAGGATCTGCTTGAAAAGCTGGGGCGATTGAGGCAGGGCGAAAAATTTTCCGGGGTTGACCCGGCTCGGCACCAGGTAGTCTCGAGCGCCTTCAGGCGTACTGCGCGTGAGCACCGGGGTCTCAACCTCGATGAAGCCCAACCCGTTGAAGCAGTCACGCGTCAATTGGGCGACCTTGTGCCTTAGAAGCAGGTTGTGAAAGAGCTTCGGACGGCGCAAATCGAGATATCTGTATTTGAGGCGTATGTTCTCGCTTGCTTCCACGTCGTCTTCAACCTGGAATGGAGGCGTCTTGGAGCTGTTGAGTATCCGCAGTTCCGTTACCGCAACTTCGATTTCCCCGGTAGGCAACTTTGGATTGACCATACCCTCAGGGCGAAAGCGCGTCTTTCCTGCAACTGCTATGACATACTCGCTCCGGAGGCCGCCTGCGCGTTCATGCGCCTCCTGGCTGATCTGCGGGTCAAAGACGACCTGGGTGATTCCCTCCCGGTCTCTCAAATCAACGAATATTAGCCCGCCATGGTCACGCCGCCTCTGCACCCATCCCATCAGCACGGCTTCCAACCCGACGTTCCTGGCCCTCAGGCTGCTGCAGTCCGCCGTCTTTCTCCATCCGCCAAGCTGGTCGAACGCAACCGGTCTTTCCTGAGCGTCTGTAAGTTCATTCTCCGTCCGGGATTCAAACAAATTCACCAGGGGTCCCTCCTGCAAAATAAGTAAAAATAGGTCCTATAGGACTAATAAGACCTATATGACGGCAGCTACCGTTCAATTGTTTCTGAATCAATCCTGAGCATCGACTCAATCAGGTCGTCCAGGGGCAATAGACTCTGAGTCTTGGTCAGCATGTCGCGCAAGCGGATTTGACGCCGCATCAGCTCATCTTCGCCAAAGATGAGAACATACCTTGCCCCTGATTTATCGGCACGGCGCATTTGGCTTTTGAGGCTGCGCCCCTCGTAGTCCATTTCGGCCTCCAGGCCGCGCCCGCGAAGCTGCTCAACAAGCAAAAATGCGCTCACGCGTGGCGCATCGCCCAAACTCGCGATAAAAAAACGTGGCGCATGCGCCTTTTTAGGCTGCCCCTGCTGAAGCAGCATAATAAGCCGTTCCATTCCGATTGCAAACCCGATCGCCGGAACGTCGGGTCCGCCCAGATCGCGCACCAGACCATTATAGCGGCCTCCTCCTCCTATAGCGTTTTGAGCGCCGAGGCGGTCTGTAATCAGCTCGAAAGTTGTCCGCATGTAATAGTCCAGGCCGCGAACAATTCGGGGATTGACTTCATAGCGCGTCCCCAGCTTCTCCAGGTAATCCTTCACCGCATCGAAGTGCGCGCGGCAATCTTTGCAGATGTAATCGATCAGCAGTGGAGCGCTTTCGAGCAGGGCCCGGCACCCTTCGACCTTGCAGTCGAACACGCGCAGCGGGTTGGTTTCCCTGCGGCGCAGGCAGTCCGGACAGAACTGGTCCCCTTTTGCAGTGAGGAAATCCTTCAGGATATCCCTGTAAGTCTGCCTGCACTCGGGGCACCCAAGAGTGTTAATGTTCAGGATGAGCCCGGAGATGCCGATCCGGTCCATTAAAAGGCTCAGCATGTGCATCATTTCGGCGTCGATCATCGGGCCCTCTATTCCGAAGACCTCGGCGTCGATCTGATGAAACTGCCGATAGCGACCCTTCTGAGGACGTTCATGCCGGAACATCGGACCTATTTCATAGAGCTTCTGGGGGGCCGAATCCGTGTGGAGCGAATGCTGGACATAGGACCTCACGATTGAAGCCGTGGCCTCCGGACGCAGGGCGAGCCATTCGCCGTTGCGATCCTGGAAGGCATACATCTCTTTTTCGACTATATCAGTGCTTTCTCCGATACTGCGCGCGAAAAGTTCCAGCTTTTCAGCCACAGGGGTCCTTATCTCGCGGTAGCCGAAGGTTTCGAACACGTCTCGCGCCGTGTCTTCAACGCTCCGCCACCAGCCGGCTTCGTCGGGCAGTATATCGTTCATGCCTCTAACGGCTTGAATACTTTCCATCTTTTCCCCGATAAGGATCAAAATTTTAGGATAATCAAGTATTTCTAAAGATGCCGCAAATAAAAGTCAAGGAAAACCCGGAAATGAGGAAAACACACGGAGGGCGGAGGGGAGCGGAAAGCGGGGAGCGGACGGAAGATGAAAGTCGGAAGACGTGAAGCCTATTTCCACGCGAAGACGCGAAGACGCGAACAAAGAAAAAACGGGCGGGGACCATGGAAATCGTCGGCGGCGCCTGCCCCAGTACGCCCGCGCTTGCCGCCCGCCTTGCGGGACGTGAAGTTCTTGCGGAAATGACGCGAAATGGCTATCGAATTGAGGAACTGAAAAATCCCTAAATCCTTCTGGTCAGGTCATAGCGTCAAGGCCCTTTTTCCGCACAAGGGCCAGAAGTTTAAGAGAAGGTCCGCGCGGCTGTTCCTCGCCTCTTTCCCATTGGCTCACCAATCCGACCGTAACATTCAGAACTGTGCTCCACCTCCTCCAATTCGCCTGCGTTCAGCGCTTTGGCCATGTCTGCATCACTGAAGCTCGGAAAGATCTGCGCCAACTTTTGATAGGAGTCAAGTTCCAGGGCGCTGAGGTTGGCTTTGGCGCTCTTGGGGAATCAGAATCAAGGGCCAGGATGCAGAAGCTTCCAGCTTCTCGCTCGTGTGTTTTGCTCCCTGCTCAGTTCGAACTGCTCACGACCAGAGCTTCCATTTTTTCCTTAGTGTTGAACGCATCGGCGAACATTATAGCGGCTTCGCGGGAGGGAAAAGAGCCAAGCAGGATGCGGGTCCATTTGGCGGCCCCAAGGTCGAGGGACTCAGCGCGCGGCGAATATCCCCGGAGCTTCAACTTTTCGATCAGGGCTTGAGCGTCGGGTTCTCTCAATGAGGCCACGAGCAGCGTGTACTGCCCGGCAGCAGGTGCAGCCGTGCGGGGCTTGTCCGGCTGGGGGGCGGATGGTTTTTCGGCCGGCTGCCGGGTCGAGGGTGCGCGTTTTGCGGGTTCTTTCACCGGTTCAGGCGCAGGGACCTCAGGCGCCGGTTCGATTACTTTCGGGGCTGCATCTATGGGCGTTCCGCCTTTATGTGTCAAATCATCATAGTAGTTCAGCGATTCGAGCATCCTCTTGGGGTCTTCCCATGTTGCGGCAGCCTTCGGGAAAGGCTCGCCAATCTCTTTCTCCAGTCCCAGGAATCGCAGGAATCGGCCTTTCATGGAAAAATCATCCGGCCTTACCATGGGGACTCCCCTGCCGACGAAAACTCCCAGAGCGAACATGAAACAAAGCGACAGAACAAAGCTCAGCGCATATAAGATCAGTTTATTTCTGCTCAGGTCGAAGCGGTATCCCCTGCCGCCCCCAAGAGAGTGGGAATGTTCTTCCGTGTCAGTGTTTACGACGACAAGCTTCGGGCGAGCCATTAGTCCTTCCCCAGGTCGCTGAGTATCAGCTCCCAATAACTCTTACATTCTTTGAGGCGCCGTGACCCCGAGAAGCATGAGTGCGTTCCCGATAACTTCTTTTATCGCCGAAGCGAGGCAAAGCCGCGCTTTGCTCAGTTCGGCATCCTCGCTCAGGATGCGGTTGTCATGGTAGTAGCTGTGAAAAAGGGACACCAGTTGGTGCAGATAATATGGAATATAGTGCGGCTCCAGTGATCTCACGCATTCGCCAACGACCTCCGGATATTCCCCGAGCAGCTTAATTATTTCAAATTCCTGCCGGACCTGCAAGAGGTGGAGCGTCTCATCGCTTATCGAGCGCCAATCGAATTCAACTCCACGGTCCCGCGCCACTTCGAAAACGCTGCAAAGGCGCGCATGGGCATATTGCACGTAAAAGACGGGATTATCATTGCTCTGGGCCTTTGCGACCTCGAGGTCGAAATCCAACGGGCTGTCCGTGCGGCGAGTGAGAAAAATAAAGCGCGTGGCGTCTTTTCCAACCTCATCGAGAACTTCACGCAACGTGACGAACTCGCCCCCTCGGGTGCTCATCGCCACCGGCGCGCCCCCCCGCAACAGGTTTACCAGTTGTACAAGAACGACTCGCAGGTCATCTTCCCTCCGCCCGATAGCCTGCACTCCTGCCCGCATCCTGGGCACATATCCGTGGTGGTCCGCGCCCCATATATCTACAATCGATTCGAAACCACGTTCGAATTTGTCCCGGTGGTATGCCAGATCGGCGGCAAAATAGGTGCTTGCCCCGTTTGCCCGCACCACAACCCGGTCCTTCTCGTCACCGAATGTGGTGCTCCTGAACCAGACCGCTCCCTGGTCCTCATATATAAAACCTCGCTCTCTGAGGTACTTGATCGTCTTCTTGATGGAATCCCTGTTGTGGAGCTCGCGCTCGCTGAACCAGTTGTCGAAATGGACCCCAAAGATGTCAAGATCTTCTTTAATTCCATCGAGAATGCGATTGGAGGCGTAATCGGCAAAAACCGGGAACGCATCCGCCAAAGGGGTAGTGCGAAAAAGGTCCCCCTTGTCCCGCATGAGGTCCCTCGCAAGCTCCCGCATGTATTCACCACGATAGTGGTTATCGGGCAACTCGATATTTTCGCCAAGCTCCTGCCGGTAGCGGAAATAAAGGCTGCGGCCCAGAGTGTCCATCTGGTTGCCAGCGTCGTTTATATAGTACTCGCGCTGGACCTGGAAACCCCGGGCCTGGAGAATGTTCGCCAGCACGTCGCCTATGGCGGCCCCCCGGCCGTGACCTATATGAAGCGGCCCGGTGGGATTAGCGCTTACGAACTCCACCTGGACTTTCGGACCTCCTTGAATTTCCAGCCTTCCGTACTTTTGGGGATTGTCCAGAATCTCACGGATAATTCCATACCACGCCGCCGGTTTGATGAAAAAATTGATGAAGCCCGGCCCGGCTATTTCCGTTTTTTCGAGTATACAGTCAGAATCATTAAGGTTGGCGACGATTTCAGAGGCGATCTGTCTGGGATTTCGCTTCAACTGCCTGCTCAGAGCGAACGCTATATTGGAGGCGTAATCTCCGTGCCCGGAGCTCCTGGGTATTTCGAGTTCAATGCTGATTTCCGCCTTCATGTCCCGATTCCCCATAACAGACTGAAGCGTCTCAGCTATCATGGATTTGAGGCGGGTGCGGACGATGCCCATGGCCTTTTAAATCCTTCCCGGACTGGAGAACTACAACAAAGCCGCCCGGCGTCCCGAGCGGCTTTCAGATTTTTGTAAGGCGCCTTTTCTGGAATACTGACCCAAGGCAGCCGATTATCGCCATTTCGCGACTCAGGCAAGCCCTGCAAGGCGGGCCCGTCAACCGGGGAGCCTGGTTTCAAGCGCCATGGCGATTTTTTTCTTTAGTTCGGTCAAATCAAAGCTCTTTACAACGTAGAAGTCGGCCGCGATCGATTTCATGTCTTCTTTGAAGGTGTCGTATGCAGTCGAGAGTATAACCGGCAGGTCGTAGAATTCGTTTCGGATGTCCTGGAGGATGTCAAGACCGTTGTAGTCAACCATCTTTATGTCCAGAATGACCAAATCCGGTTTTTCCTCTCCAATTTTCTCGAGAAGCTTGTAACCGTTCTCCGCCGTGATGACCTCGTATCCGGCTTCCTTCAGTTCCTCTGAATACAGGAGCCTGATGTGTTCCTCATCATCGACAACAAGGACCTTCGGCATAACTCAGCCCCTTTCTCCTTTAGTCCATACCTTTACAATATAAGGCTTATTTTCCTCGAACATCATGCACTCGTTTTCAATGTATTCTTCAGCCTGCTGTAACGACATCCTCTCAGTTTTCTTAACGTAGGAAAGAACTTTACCGAGATAAAGCGGAAGCAGCCCGTCGAGTAAGTTTTTCCTTTCGGCTGGTGACATCCTGCGATAGGCGGCGGCCGATTCGAAAAGAATGGTCAGCCATGTCTGAGTCGGGAACGAAAAATGCTGAAGTCCAATGGACCTTATTTCCTGGAGCTTGGGCGCCACAATTGGACCGTAAATCAGTTCCCATAGTCCATAATATTTGTCGAAGCCTTCGACAAACATCTCGTGCAGGCGCTTTGTGTTGACGTCCACTGGAAGCGGGGTTTCACCTTCCTGAATGTCCGTCCCAAACAGGGCCGTGGGTTTGCTCCATTTCACCTGTTCCCAAAAATCCTCATGGACCTGCATCAGGTCGAAAATCGTGCCGACCACTTCGTGGAAAAGCGCTTCCAGATGCACGTAACGGTCCTTGAGCCGATGCGCCTTGGGAGCTCCCATGAACGCCTGAACGATTGGGAGCCTGGAGGCGAGCGCGATGTTGGCCATCCATATGTCCACCCCGAAACTCTCGATCGCTTCGTTCCACAAAGGCGGATTGAGATAGGTGTCAAGCAGTTTTGGGCTCAGTCCATATTCCCCTGCGTTCGCTTGCCGCACGCGCCGGCCGTAGAGACAGCGAACCAGTGGATAAATTATCGAACCGGTGAGAGTCGCTTCATATTTGTGGCGTAAATAGAGCGGACAAACAAATCCCGCTCCTTTGAGTATCGGCGCTCCCAGGTTTCGAACCCAGACGGGCGATATGTTCTTTATGTCGGCCTCTATTATGACAAGGGCTTTGGGGTCGAGCTGACGGGCTTTTTCGAAAAAATTGCGAATATTTCTCCCCTTGCCGCTATATCCGGGTTCAGTGGAAATGTAAAGCCTCGGCGTCTTGCCGGGCGCGGAAAAGAAAGCTTCCCGCGTGCCATCCAGGGAGTGGTTATCGCAATTGATGATGGCGCACCGCATGTCCGGGAAGTACTCACTCAGACCTTTGTCCACCTGCGCGGTGGTCCTGGTTATGCTTTCCACTTCATTTGCCGTGGGAATTCCCACCAGTACGTCCGCCCTGACAATTTCCCCCGGATTTTCCTCGTAAAATGCCATAGCTTTGCTCCAGCTCTATTTTCGGGGGGATACGCCACTTCCCTTCAAATACTTAAAGAAATCAGAGTCGGTGCCGAGCAAAAAGAAGCTATTCTTCCCGATATTACGATACAGGTCGAAAGTTTTGTACAGAGAGAAAAACTCAGTGTCTCTGCCGTAAGCATCCGCATAGATCCTGGTTGCTTCCGCGTCAGCTATGCCTCGTGTTTCCTGCGATTTCTTGTAAGCCTCCGAGGTCAGCTTGGCCAATTCCCTCTCCATCTGGCCCAGAATCGCGGCCCGCTCGCCTTCGCCCTCCGACCGGTACTGGGCGGCAATGCGCTTACGTTCGGAAATCATCCGGTCGAAAACCTTCTGCTGGACGGACTCAACATAGTTGATGCGTGTTATGCGGATGTCGAGCAGTTGCATCCCAAATTCAGGGATAAGCCGTGATGCGTCAGCCACCATCTCGCGGGTGATTTCTTCGCGCCCTTTCACGAGGCGATCGCTTTGTTCGGTCGGGGGCTCAAATCCGGGCCCGAGTAGATGAGTTTCGGCAAGGGGCGCCTCAGCGAGTTTTTCCTTTGCCTCCTCCTTCCTTGCCTCCTCCCAACCCTCGCTTCGGACCAGTTCCACAAGATCATTGTTGGAAACATGATCGCGGACCACGGAGTCTATTATTCCATCGAGGCGGCTGTTGGCGGTCGGTATCGTTCCGACGCGCATCAGGAAGAGCAGGGGGTCCTTTATTTGCCAGCGCGCCGTGGTGTCCACCCAGATGTACTTCTTATCCCTGGTGGCAATTTGGTCGGGACGTCCGTCCCATTTCATTATGCGCTTTTCGAAAAAATTCGCCGTCTGGACGAACGGGATCTTCAAATGGAGTCCTGCATCGGTGATCGGCTCGCCAACCGGACGGCCAAACTGTGTAATAACCACCTGCTGGGTTTCGCTCACCACGAAAAATGAAGCTCCAACCATGACCGCCAAAACGACTAACACCGCTACGGCTATTTTGGCATTGCGTGGAACCATTATTGTTTCCTTTCTCTGTACCAGGCGTCGAGCGCTTATTGCCCTTTAGGCGGCGCCTGAGAGCTCTGTGCATTGAATTTGTTCAGGTCGAGCAGCGGCAGGATATTTTTCTGCGCCTCGTCCACGACGTAAAACTGACCGGCTTGTCCCATCAGGTTTTCGAATGAGTCGAGATACATTCTGCGGCGGGTTACGTCGGGAGCTTTCTGATACTCGGCAAGAATATCTATAAAACGCTTAGCTTCGCCTCCGCTGCGGTTCACGCGCTCCAGGGCGTAGCCTTCGGCCTGACTCACCGTTTGCTTGGCCTGGCCGACGGCTTTGGGAATTTTCTCGTTATAGGCCTGCTCCGCCTCGTTTATCATGCGCTCCTTTTCCTGCCGGGCTTCGTTCACCTCATTGAATGCCGGCTTGACAGGGTCGGGTGGATTTACGCCCTGGAGCTTCACCGCCACGACTTGGAGGCCCGTCGTGTAGGCATCCATGATTTCCTGGATTTCAGCCCTGCACTGACTGGCTATTAAAGCCCTGCCGACGGTCAATACCTCGTCCGAATAGTGATTTCCAACGATCCTGCGCATTACGGACTCAGAGATATCATCCAGGGTGGCCTCTACTCCCTTGAGCTTGAAAAGATACTGAACCGGATCTTTTATCATGTACTGGACCGTCCACTGGACGTTCACAACGTTGAGATCGCCGCTGAGCATGATGGACTCGGCCTCAAACCCCTTTTCCGTGAATTGGGATCGTACGCCCGGCTCCAGCGTACGGTAGCCATATTCGCGCTGGAGCACCCTTCCAGTCACCACCTTGCTCACCGCATCGATACCGAAGGGGAATTTGAAATGGAGCCCGGCGCCGGCCGTGCCTATATATTTGCCAAACCTTTGAACGACCGCCGTCTCCTCGGGTTCCACCGTATAATAGGAATTAACCCCGATGATTATGAGAACCACGAGCGCAACAATCATAACAATCAGGCGGGGGGAAGATGAACGCGAAGACTTAAATCGTTGCGCGACCCAGCGCAGGATCTCTTCGAGGTCTTGCGGCGGTCCGCCTCTTTCGGGCGCCCGTCTTCCGGGCGGTGTTTCCCAAGCCATAATAGTTCTCCCTGCAGAAGCCGTCAGCTTCCGCGAAAAAGATTTACACTACAAGTCCTTTTTGCGCAGGACTTCGAAAATGTAGGCGAAGACAACCAGAAGGCCGGCAATGAGCAGAATCAACCAAACGCCCGAAGCCGGAAAAAAAACCCGTGAAAGCAGGACCCCGAAGATTAATCCGAGAGCGATCCTTATGCTCAGAACCAATGGGCGCATATTTCCTTTCACCACATCAGCGTCGGGTGTTCCTGCATGGCAGTTTAAGGGTGAACCTAGCAAATCTAATGGGATTGCCAAGTAAAGTCAAGAATTTCACAAAGAGCGGGCGGAACGTGGGGCTTAACAGGATTTCTGAGACACATTGCGAAGAATCGCCGGTCTAAGAATCAATCATTTTGAATGCTCGCAAAGTTGTGTTATTAGTGAACTCAACTCGGGGGCGTTTTCAGTTTTGTTTGTGATCCCTTCAGGAGGGGAGAAGGTGTGGTTTTCGCCTCTGGCAGGCCGCCAAATGGGAGCTGAGGGGCAGGTGCCGAATTTTCAGCAGTCTTTGGACTATCTTTACGGGCTTCAGAAGTTTGGGATCAAGTTCGGTCTGAACTGTACGGAAAATCTTCTTGCACGGGTCGGCAATCCGCACCGGAAGCTCCGTTTCATTCATATCGCCGGCACTAACGGCAAGGGGTCCACGGCGGCTATTCTTTCCCGTATTCTTAGCAACCACGGTCTCAAGGTCGGCCTGTATACTTCACCACACCTCGTGCGCTTTACGGAACGCTTCCGCCTCAGTGACAGGGAAGTCTCAGCAGACAGAATACTCCGGGTTTTCGAAAAAATCCGGGTGACTATGGATGAAAGACAGCCGCCTACTTTTTTTGAAATGGTGACCGCGATGGCCTTCCTTTACTTCGCTGAGGAGCAAGCCGATTTTGTCATTGCGGAAACCGGCATGGGAGGCCGTCTTGATGCGACAAACGTCATCAGCCCCGAGGTCTGCGTCATTACGAATGTGGGTTTCGATCACCAGGATTTCCTGGGATCGACGCTTTCCTCGATTGCCCGCGAAAAAGCGGGAATCATTAAGCAAGGCGTCCCTGTGGTGACAGGGGCGCTCCAGTCCGTGGCCCAGGGGATACTAAAAACTACATGTATGAATAAATCCGCGCTTTTGTACCGGTTCAAGTCCGATTTCAGCGTGAGGCGAAAATCCAACGGGTCCTTTCAGTACCGAGGCATTCAAAGGCAGTTGCCATCCCTTAGCGTCAATCTGAGAGGGCCACACCAGGTGGGCAACGCGGCGCTGGCGCTGGCGACCCTTGAGGTCCTCGAACAAAAACGACTCGTTTCCCTCTGGCCGGAGCTCATCGGCCGTGCAATGCGCGAGGTGAGATGGCCGGCCCGGCTGGAGGTCCTCGCAACTCGTCCGACAATCGTGCTGGACGGTGCGCATAACCCGCAGGGCGCCGAATCCCTTCGGGATGCTCTCAAAAAAAGTTTTACCTATAAAAAGCTTCACCTGGTTATGGGAATAATGGCTGACAAGGACATTTTGGGGATCCTTAGACGCTTGCTCCCTATGGCTGAGACCGCTATCTTTACCCAGCCCCGGTACGCCAGGGCTGCAAATCCCGATGACATTCGCAAAATGGCCAGGCCCTACATACAAAAATACTACGTAATCGCCGATTCGGCTTCCGCCATCCAGGAGGCAAGACATCTGGCTGGTCCGGATGATCTTATCTGTATTACCGGCTCACTCTATTTTGCCGGAGAGGTAAAAGAAATTTTCGGGGAGCCTGCTCTGTGACGGAAATATTTATGAGAGGCATGTTCTCAAGAGTCGCCCTGTTTTTTTGTTGCCTGGCTTTCATTGCTTCGCTGACCGGCTATGCCCGAGCCGCCGGCCCGGAGTCGATTTTAGCGGGAGCGAAGCTTGGCGAAACCGGCCAGGTTTCATGGACAATCCATGCCGACAAGCTGATGTATGACCAGGAAAAACAGCTTTACCAAGCCGAGGGAAATGTAAGGATAAGTTCAAAGGACAGGCTGATAGAGGCCGACTATGCATCCGTGAACAACAAGACCCGCCAGGCTGAATTCACCGGCAAAGTTACCGTTCAGTATGGGAGAAACTGGGTCAAAGGCGAACACGTAATCTGGAACCTGGACTCCGAAAAGGGGTGGGTGGACTCGGGGATTCTGTATTTCGCCGAGAATAATTTTTTCGTTCAGGGAAAATCGATAAACAAGATAAACCCCACCCAATTCGAACTAAAGGAGGGATTCATAACCAGTTGCAACCCGGCCGATCCTGATTGGAAAATCCAGTTCAACGAGATGAAGGTGACCGTTGGCGGGACTGCTTGGACTCAGGACGCTTCTTTTTGGGCCAGCAGCTTCCCGCTCGCTTATTGGCCAATGGTTGGCCTGCCGGTCGCCACGGACCGCCAGTCAGGATTTCTGCTTCCTTCGGGGGGACACTCCACCCTCAACGGGTGGAACGTTGAAATTCCTTATTACCTGGTCATTCGGGGTGATATGGATGCTACCTTTGATGCCCGCTACCTGGAAAACCGCGGGTTTATGGGAGGGGCCGAATACCGCATAGACAACAAGGATTTGGGCAAGGGCATCTGGATATTCAATTTTCTGGACGACCAGGCGAGCAAATCGTTTTTGCTCGGCCAGGGATACCCCTTCCAAACGGAGGATCGGTATTGGGTGCGCGGCAGGCAGGACATTGAGCTGCCTTGGCACATAACGGCGAAACTAGATCTGGATTACGTGAGCGACCGGAATTTTCTACAGGAATTCTCATCCGGATCGACTTCCTTTTATCATAACAACGCGGAGTTCGACCGGTATTCCGGCCGCGGCATTCTCTATGACGAGACCTCCCTGATTCGCGAATCCTCCGCTTATTTTGAAAAGAAGGGCGAATCGACGCTCCTCAGTATGGACGTTCGATACTGGGAGAATCTTGAGACTTCGGCACCGGAAAATGTCCAGAAGCTGCCCTCCGTCTCCTTTACCACGATCCCCCAGTGGATTGACAATACGTCCTTCTATTACACCTTTCAGAGTTCGGTCGTAAACTACTGGAGGTCGGAGGGCGACACAGAGCAGCGACTGGACGTCTATCCTCGAGTATACTACCCTATGCACTGGAGTAATTACCTGGACATCGAGCCTTCAGTGGGTCTTCGCGCCAACGCCTATTCGATCGAATGGCAGAATAGCAATTTGGACAACTTCCCCGCGCGCGCCATACCGGATGTCAGTGTAGAGATGAGCACACGCCTCAACAGGGAATTCAATGTGGATTTCTGGAAATTTACGACCGTTCAGAATGCCATCCGGCCGGAGGTTTCATACGAATACGCGAGGCAGTCCATGACCTGCCTGACCCCCCAACTCGACCAGCTTGACCAGAATCAATCCAGAAACGGCGTTCGCTACGGCTTCACGACCTTCCTGACCGGAAAGCAGGTGACTACGGATGCTGCCGGAGATCTCACGACAACGTATGCAGAATTAGTCCGATTTCGCGTTTTTCAGTTCTTCAATGTGCAGCAGCCTCCGCTTGAAGACCCCGAATTTGACACAAACAATGTCCTGAGGCAGGGATTTTCGCCGGTGGGGTTCAGGATAGATATTATGCCCCAACGATACATCGCTGTCTCCTACGATTTGGACGCGGACTTTTCAAGGTCTGGACAGGGAAAAGCACAGGCCCTTTACATGACTTATGACAGCGGCTCAGGAAGTCTTGCCCGGCTCAGTTACCAGCAGATTCCCGAACTCACGGTAAATGAAATTATACTCCAGGCTAACCTTAGGGCATACCAGGGCATTTATTTGGAGACCTACCATGATTACTCCCTGGAAGGTGGATTGATGTTCACGCAGGGATACGGGATCAGGTACATCCGAGGCTGCTGGGGACTGGGCTGCGGATACGAACGGGTGGGCAGCGACAACCGGTTCGTCTTTACAATCGATTTGCTCGGGTTTGGCAGCGTTGGCGAGGGAGGTGGTTTTTTCATCGGCAGGCCGCTGTTTGGCGAGTCTCTCCCCGGATATCAGCATCCCGAGACCTGGAGTTTATCGAGGTAGCACTGGGCCAACTCCTTCTTCCTGCTGTCTGCCTCCTGCAATTCTCGCTTCCGGCTTTACTCGACGTTTTTATTTGACAAGGACTGCATATATTTGTATCATTTACAGCTTAGGTTAATTTTCTCAGATTTTGGAGCGCCCGACGATGAAAACGCAAAGCGCAAAGTTCGAACCCCAGAAGCGCAAATGGATAGTAGTTGACGCCGAAAACCAGGTCCTGGGCCGCATGGCGACTCAGATCGCGGTCCACATCCGAGGCAAACACTTGCCCAATTTCACTCCGCACGTGGACTTGGGTGAATTCGTAGTCGTCGTCAATGCCGGTAAGGTCAGGCTGACCGGTGACAAATGGAGCCAGAAAACATATTACCGCTACAGCGGCTACATCGGTGGAGTTAAAGCGACAACCGCCCGCAAGCTCAACCAGGAAAACCCTGAACGAATGATCCGCCTGGCGGTCTGGGGGATGTTGCCCAAAAACCGGCTCGGCCGCAAACTGATAAAGAAGCTCAAAGTTTACACCGGCCCGACTCATCCTCACGAGGCGCAACAGCCCGAGGCTTTTAAACTTTTGGAGAAATACAGCTAGGAGACGCTTTTAGATGCCCGAACAACGCTTTTATGCCACAGGTAAAAGAAAGACCTCAATTGCGCGGGTTTGGCTTCAGCCCGGAACGGGTCAGATCGTTATAAACAGAAAGCCTGCTGATGATTATCTGGACAGGGAAACGAGCAAAATGGTAATTGCTCAGCCGCTGGTGCTTACCGGGACGCTGGGCAAACTGGACGTTTCCATCAATGTGCTTGGGGGAGGGATTTCCGGCCAGGCCGGGGCCATTCGGCACGGTATTTCCAAAGCGCTCCTCGAACTCAATCCTGAATACAGGGAGGTTCTCAAACGGGCCGGTTTCCTTACCCGCGATTCGCGCGTCAAGGAACGCAAAAAATATGGCCGCAAGAGCGCCAGAGCACGCTTCCAGTATTCGAAGCGCTAATCCCGTTAAGGGCGGGGCAAAACCCGGCCTTGTGACGTAGATATTTCCGCTTTTTTCCAGGGTGGATTTCTTCATCCAGGCAACCGAAACCGATTTTTCGGATTGAATATGGGGCGCTGCACCAGGTGCACGCGCCCTTCATTTTTATCAAGGGGAAGTATTATGATTAGGGTCGCCATTGCCGGCGCCTCCGGCTACACTGGATTTGAGCTGCTGCGAATACTGTGCGCTCATCCATCGGTCCAGGTCTCCATAATCACCTCCAGACAGCAAAAGGGGCAACGAATTGACGACTTCTACCCGGCGCTCAAGCGCCATTGCGATCTGGTATTTGAAGACACCGACGCGGAGAAGCTTGCTGCATCATCCGATCTGGTCTTTACAGCACTGCCGCATCAGGCCTCCATGGACATAATGCCGGGTCTGCTGGATCGAGGGGTGAGAGTTGTGGACCTGAGCGCGGATTACCGGCTGAGGGACCCTGATGTCTACGGAAAGTGGTATTCGGCGCACAGAACCCCGGAGCTTCTCAAGGAGGCTGTTTACGGTCTTCCTGAGCTATATCGCGAAAAGATCCGGACCGCTCGCCTTGTCGCCAATCCGGGCTGCTACCCGACGAGCGTTATTCTCGCCTCAGCTCCGCCGCTTTGGCGCGGGCTGATCGATCCCGAAACGATAATCGCAGATTCCAAATCGGGGGTCACGGGGGCTGGGCGAGGGATGAACCTGGACGTGCATTTCTGCGAGGTCAATGAGGGCCTTAAAGCATACAAAGTGGGCGAGCACCGCCACACGCCCGAAATCGAGCAGGAGTTGAGCGTCCTGGCCGGAAGACAGGTGACGATCAATTTCACCCCGCATCTGATCCCGATGAGCCGCGGCATTCTGAGCACCGTTTACTCCAATTTGAAGCAGGGAGTGGGGGCGGCAGACGTGGAGGAGGCCTTCATGAGCTTTTACAGCGATGAGCTTTTCGTCCGCCTCGGCAGTCGGGGGCATCTGCCGGTTTCGCTTCAGGTTAGGGGCAGTAACTACTGCGACCTTGGCTGGCGGGTCGATGAGCGGACTCGGCGGCTGATAGTCATCTCCGTTATTGATAATCTCACCAGGGGCGCATCCGGACAGGCTGTTTGCAATATGAACATCATGTGCGGCCTGCCGGAGGACGCCGGGCTCAAAGAAGCGCCCTGGCAACCGTAAAAAAATGAATGAGCATGATCCCCAAATTGAGCGCAACATAAAGCTCGTGCTTGAATACGACGGCTCCGGATATCATGGGTGGCAATGCCAGGCGGGCTCACTCTCCATCCAGGAAGTTATCGAGTCGCGCCTGGGGGTCATGCTTGGAAACAGAGTGGGGGTTCGCGCATCCGGCCGCACTGACGCCGGGGTGCACGCTAAAGGGCAGGTGGTTAATTTCCATGCCCGCACAAGCCTCACGCCTGATGAGATCCTGAGAGGTCTAAACAGCCTTCTTCCGGGCGATATCGTCGTTCTGAGGACAGAGGAGGTGGACCACTCTTTTCATGCGCGTTTTTCAGCCGTGAGCAAGGTTTACGAATATCACATTCTGAACCGCCCGGTCCCGTCTGCGCTCCTGCGAAATTACGCATGGCACGTCCGCCAGCCTCTAGACGTTGAGCCGATGGAGGAGTGCCTGAAAAAGATTTGCGGGCAGCATAACTTTTCTGCCTTCATGGCCGCTGGGTCACAGGCATCCTCGACCGAGCGAAACATCCTGAGGGCTGAACTCGTGAGGTCGCGGCCCGGCCGGATGAAGTTCACTTACGAGGCCAACGGCTTCCTGCGGCGCATGGTCAGGAACCTTACGGGCACAATAGTTGAGGTTGGAAAGGGAAAGAGGACGGCCAGTGACTTCGAGCGCATTATCAGGAGCGGCGACCGCAAGCAAGCCGGAATGACCGCTCCGGGGCATGGTTTGTATCTGATTTCAGTCAACTACCAGCAGAGCAGCAGATAATCTCACCAGAGGTAATAGAAATGAAATTATCGAGAAGAATCGGCAGGATTAGACCATCAGCCACCTTGTCAATCAACGCCAAAGCCAAGGCGCTCTCACGAAGCGGCGTCAGCATAATCAATTTCGGCATTGGGGAGCCGGGTTTCGATACTCCTGAGAATATCCGCAAGGCCGCGATGGAGAGCATCTGCAGCGGCCAGACCCGATATACGGCTGTAGGCGGGATAGACGAACTGAAAGACGCTGTCTGCGGCGCCGTCAAGGCCGACTACGGCCTCTCCTACGGGCGGGAAAACGTTCTGATATCCTGCGGCGGAAAGCATGCGCTCTATAACCTGTTCATGACGCTGCTGGATCCGGGAGATGAAGTCATCATACCCTCGCCCTACTGGGTAAGTTATCCGGACATGATAGATCTCGCAGGCGCCAAACAGGTCATCGCGCCCTGCACGGAGAAAGACGGTTTCATGCTTCAGGCCGCAGACCTCGAAAGGGCCATCACCCCAAACACGCGGCTCCTGATCCTGAACAGCCCGTCGAATCCAACCGGGAAATATTATGGTGCTGATGAACTCAAAGCCTTGGCCGAAGTGCTTTTGCGCCATGAAAACGTGCTGATCGCAAGCGATGATATCTATTACCGTATTCTTTTTGGAGGCCGGAAATGGGTTAGCCTTGGGATGGTCGAGGAAAAGCTGCGCGGCCGCATTTTTATCATAAACGGCGTCAGCAAAACCTATTGCATGACGGGGTGGCGAATTGGCTACCTCATAGGCGACCCGATGGTTATAAAAGCCGCAACGGATTTCCAGAGCCAGGTCACCAGCAATCCGAGCTCTATATCACAGTGGGCAAGCGTCGAGGCGCTCACAGGCGATCAGAAATCGGCTGTGGAAATGACGCAAACATTCGAAAAACGGTGCAAACTTGTGCTGGAGCGTATTTCAGACCTGGGGGAAGTAAGTTGCGTGGAGCCGGACGGCACATTTTACGTCTTCCCTGATTTCAGCGCTCATTTTGGGAAAAAGTTCGGAGGACGGACGATAAACGGATCGCTCGATCTTACCGACTTTCTTATGGAGGAGGCCCACGTGGCCGTGGTCCCGGGAAACGCCTTTGGCGAAGATAATTGCCTCCGGTTCTCTTATGCGCTCTCGATGGAGGAAATCGAGCAGGGATTCGACGCCGTTAAAAAGGCTTTGAAAAAACTGGGGCGGGGATGAACCGCGCCCCTGCATCCAGGGCTGACGAGCGTAGGGTCGAGACCTCGCTGCCCTCCCGGGGCCTTGCGCACGATGATTTTTTCCAAATAGAGAGCAGGGAGCATGGAACACTCACTCCGCTCGCGTGATGATCAGGAAACAGGAAGCAGAGAGCAAGAAACCATTCCCGCTCCTCGCTCGCTTGCCGTCACTCCTATTCGTCCCGCTTCACGTTCCACGCTTCTGCAGTATTTTATTCTCATTCTGATTTGTCTTGTTTTCTTCCTTCCAGGGCTTTCCGCACTTCCGCCCACGGACCGGGACGAATCGAGGTTCGCCCAGGCCTCGCGCCAAATGCTCGAGACCGGCGATTTTGTCCAGATTCGCTTCCAGGACGAACCCCGCAATAAGA
Source organism: Syntrophobacteraceae bacterium (assembly GCA_003165235.1). GTDB lineage: Bacteria > Desulfobacterota > Syntrophobacteria > Syntrophobacterales > Syntrophobacteraceae > SbD1. The sequence goes on along the minus strand of PLSV01000106.1, from coordinate 40,795 downwards.
AGCCCATAGGCGTCTACTGGCTCCAGGCCGCTAGTGCGGCGCTTTCCGGTACGGCCGAATCCCGAAAAATCTGGCCCTATCGGGTCCCATCGCTCCTTGGAGCGATTTTTTCCGTCCTTCTCACTTTTGCTTTTGGAAAGAGGCTGTTCGGTGAGAGAACAGGCCTCCTCGGGGCCGCTTTTGCCGCCAGCTCGCTTCTACTGGTGATGGAGGCGCATCTTGCGACAACGGACGCAGTGCTGCTCGCAACTATCGTGGCTGCCCAGGGCGCTTTGAGCAGGTTTTACATTCGGGACAATGAAAACGAATCTCAACAAATCGGGGCCTTTCTGACCTTCTGGGCGGCGCAGGCCATCGGGATCCTTGTGAAAGGTCCGGTTACGCCGATGATAAGCATGCTCACCATTGGTTGCCTGACAGCGGTAGACAGGGACGCAAAATGGCTTAAGAATATGAAGCCGCTTCTGGGGCTGGCTATAATGGCGATAATTGTAAGCCCCTGGGTGATTGCCATTGCCCTGGCTACAAAGGGCGCCTTCTTTCATCAGGCGCTGGTGCAGGACATGCTTGCCAAAGTAGCCTCAGGCCAGGAATCGCACGGATTTCCACCGGGCTTTTACCTCTTTTTGACCCCACTAACCCTGTGGCCTGCATCATCGATGGCGGGAGCAGCTTTTTTTCGGGCATGGAAATCGCGCTCCGCTCCAGCGGTAAGGTTTTGCCTTGCGTGGATAATACCTGCATGGATTCTGTTTGAACTGATTCCAACGAAGCTCCCGCATTATGTCTTGCCCCTCTACCCCCCATTATGCCTCCTGATCGCGCATACCATAATTACCAGCGAAGAGGCCAACCCCAGCGAACCAGGCTCCAAGCTCGTGAGAGCTATGTATGCTTCCTGCTGCCTGGTAATTTTACTGCTGGGCCTTGGGGCGCTCGCTCTTCCCTGGTTTCTGGACCATCGCTTCGAACCTGTCGGCTTGATCCCGGCGACTTCAGCGGTTGCGGCGACAGCGCTTTCCATCTGGAAGTTTTCCAGGCGCCGCTACATCCACGCCGCTGCTGTCATGATCGCTGCAACAGCGCTCGTCGTAGCGCCTTCACTTCAATGGATACTGCCCAATGTTAATTGCCTGTGGCTTAGCAGGAACGTCGCCAATGCAGCCATGCAGCGCGTCGGTCGGAATGTCATGATCTGTTCTTCCGGTTACCACGAGCCCAGCCTTGTTTTCCAGCTTGGGACCCGGACCCTTCTCACCTCAGCGAGCGGGGCCGCCGTTTGTCTCCGGAGCTATGCCGGGGCCATGGCTTTGATAGATCGCAACGAAGATGACGACTTCAAGACGGAAACAACAAATCTCGGTCTGCACGTAAAACGGGCTGGCGCATTTTACGGGTTCAACTATTCAAAGGGACGGAATATGCTCTTGCGGTTGTACGTCGTGGATGATTCGGAAAATAGGTGAATGGGGGAAAAAACCGTTGGCGATTGAGTAGGTGGATGGTAAAAGCATTAGCGCCGGGAGCCCCCTTTTCTCCGGTTCGCCGGTTCATATATCAACCCAGTTGCTTTTTGAAAGACAGGTAGATGGAAAAAGCAGTCGCCGTTATAGTGATTTTTTTGATCTGCGCGTTGGGTTCGTCCAGCTTTGCTCAGCAGACCAGGCCTCTTCCTTTGTTCCCGCAAGGCAATCAGTCCGCAAAGCCGGACGCCTATGAAAGCGAAAGGGCCAGGAATCTATACGAACTGGCAAGGAAAGAAAACCGGGCGCTTCGCTGGGACAGTTGCCTCGCCAGGAAGGCTTTCATGCGCGCCAAGCGAATGGTGACCGAGCGCTATTTCAGCCATGAAGATCCTAAAACGGGTAAAAACCCGGTCTGGATGACGGTCAAACAATGTGTTCCCGACAAAAGTAAAGGGTCTAAGGTGCCGGCTGGCGAGAACCTCGCAAAAGGCATTGATACTCCGGCCAATATTCACAAGGCCCTCATGGAAAGCCCCACCCACCGGAAGAATATCCTGGACCGGCGCTTCAACCATCTCGGTGTCGGGTGTTATGACTCCATCTGTGTGGAGCTGTTCGCCGGCTTTTAGCCCGGTAATACGAAGTTGCGTTCAAGTGAGCACCAAAAAAAGCTGAAGAGCTAGGGGGGTGGGGGGACATTTGCCCCCGAACCCTCACAATGATCGGGTTCGCGTTGAACCTTCCAACCAATATCGGATGCTTCAAGTTCGGCGTCCG
>PLSV01000106.1:0-38511 GCA_003165235.1 Syntrophobacteraceae bacterium | reverse complement strand
GGAAGTCACTTCCCCGCTCTTTTCGGTCCTTCAACTTGAGCGCAACTTAGTATAAATCGCTCTTTTCTGACCGATCCCGCCGTTTCTGAGCACTTGCATTTGACAGCCCCCACCCTTTCCGATAGCATTCCAGCCTGAAATCAGACCCAGACTAATTTGTGTCTGTCGGCAAAGGGTTCTTTTCCGCCCTCGGATCAGGTCCGGGGCAGGCCCTGACGGTGTCAATCTTCGGACCCTGAACAATCGCATTTTTTGCAAGACCTTTAGGGAAGCACGTTAAGGGGGCAGGATGATAATCGGTCTCGACGTGGGGGGGACTCACACAGACGCCGTGCTGATCGGAGATGGCCGTATTGTGCGTCAGGCTAAGGTCGCAACGGACCATTCCAATCTCTTCGATTGTGTGTGGACCGGGCTGGACAAAGTAACCAGGGATGTGCCGCCCAGGGCGATACGCCGCGCAGTCCTGAGCACAACTCTTACCACTAACGCCATTGCTGAAGGGAAGCTCGCAAAGACTGGCGTGGTCGTATCGGCAGGCCCCGGGATAGACCCGGCCAATTTCCGCATCGGCAGCCATTATCACTGCGTATCGGGATCGATCGACCATCGCGGACGAGAGATCCAGCCTTTGCAGGAACGGGAAATCGACGAGATAGCCGCAAGATTTCTTGCTGAAGATGTCCGCCAGGTTGCCGTAATATCGAAGTTCTCAGTGCGAAATCCCAAACATGAACTCAAGATGGCGGAGATCTTGAGTCGTTCGTGCGGTCATGTAATTATGGGTCACCGCATTTCTGCAAACCTCAATTTCCCCCGCCGAATCGCCACGGCATGGCTCAACGCGGCTGTTCACCCTGTTCACAGGCTGTTTTTCGAGGCAGTCAGTGACTCGCTGAAAAAGAAAGGTCTCGAAATCCCCATCTTCGTGCTCAAGGCCGACGGGGGAACGATGAGTTTCGAAGCCTCCATCGACGTGCCGGGGCAGACGATCCTCTCCGGCCCGGCGGCAAGCGTTATGGGCGCACTTCCCTTCGCTTCCGGCGCCGGAGATGCTCTGGTCATGGATATTGGGGGCACAACGACCGACATGGCGGTGCTCGTCGGCCGGGTGCCGCTGCTCGAGCCGCTTGGAGGCGAAATCGGAGGGCATCGGACACTCGTACGCTCTCTAAAAACCAGGTCGATTGCACTCGGGGGTGACAGCGCCGTACGGGTTTTGGATGGTGAGCTTCTGATCGGCCCTGAACGCCACGGCCCTGCGATGGCCTACGGAGGTCCATCTCCAACGCCGACCGACGCTCTTTTCGTCCTTGGAAGAGCCCTGAACGGGGACGTCGATGCATCCCGGCGCGGTTTGCACCCTATTGCCCATCAACTCGGGATTACGCTTGAAGAGGCCGCCGGCCGAGTTTTTGATTTATCGTGCGAAAAGATAATTTTCGCAGCCCGTAAAATGATTGAAGACATCAACTCCAAGCCGGTCTACACCGTAAAAGAGCTGCTTTCCGGCTATAAGGTCAGGCCGGTTGAAATCCTGGCGCTCGGAGGTCCCGCACCTTTTTTTGCTCCCCGCATTGAAAAGCTCACAGGAATTCAGGCCGGCGCAGTGCCGCAGTGGCAGGTGGCCAACGCCCTGGGAGCGGCCATGGCCAAAAACACAAGCGAAGTAACTCTTTTCGCAGATACTGAAAGAGGCATTGCCCTGGCCCCCGAAGAATCATTCAGCCGCCAGGTCGGCAAGGATTTCGACCGAAAAGCCGCAATCTCGCTTGCCTTCGAGCTGCTTCGGGAAAAGTGCCTCAAAGCCGGCACGCCGGAATCCGAGCTCGATCTGGAGGTAGTCGAGGACATTCAATTTAATATGGTAAGGGGTTTTTATACTGCAGGGCTAAACATTCGCGTGAAGGTCCAGACCAGGCCGGGGCTGATCCCGGAATATCAGGAACTGGCGCAGTCAATGTTCAATTACTGCCTTCTCCCGGGCGCTATTTAAGGTTAAGAAAATGCTCTCATCAACGACCAGAACCGGCCTAGTATTCTTCCCCGCTTTCGATTGGGCGATTAGCCCCACGCATCCCGAGCGTGAAGAGCGCCTCCTTTACACACAAGACCAGGTATTCGAGGAGGGTGTTCTCGACATTGATGGTATCGTGGAATTCAAGCCTGACATTGCCAGGATAGAAGACATTCAACGCGTCCACTTCTGCGTTCCGGATGAGAGGAGCGTAATCACCGAATCGCACCTGATAAGCGCAGGGGGGGCGAAGAAAATCGGCGTTGAGGTGCTTGAAAAGAATATTGCGCGCGGTTTCGCTCTGGTTCGTCCACCCGGCCATCATGCGATGAGGGTGGTCCACGGAGCTCGAGGCTTCTGCAACATCAATATCGAAGCCATGATGATCGAATACCTGCGCCAGGCCTACGGCGTGGATCGCGTGGCGATAGTAGATACCGACTGCCACCATGGTGACGGCACTCAGGACATTTACTGGCACGACCCCGATACGCTCTTCATATCGGTGCATCAGGACGGACGCACCCTGTACCCCGGCTCCGGGTTTCCATCAGAATTTGGCGGTCCAAACGCCGCCGGAACAACGATCAATTTGCCTCTGCCTCCCCAGACCTCGGAAGAAGGCTTTCTCTATGTGCTCGAAAACGCAATCCTGCCCATGCTCGAAGAATTCAAACCTGATCTGATCGTCAATTCCGCCGGCCAGGACAACCACTACTCCGACCCGATCACTAACATGCATTTCTCCGCGCATGGCTACGCTGAGCTGACGAGCCGGCTCAAGCCTCACATTGCAGTTCTCGAGGGCGGATATTCGATAGAGAGCGCCCTGCCATACATAAACGTGGGGATTATCCTGGCGATGGCTGGGCTCGACTATAGCGGGATTTGCGAACCTGGTTACGACCCGGAGAGACTGCGGCAGGGACCCGAGATCACGCGGCACATTCGAAAAGTCGTAGAGGAATCGCTCGAAGTCTGGAAGCAGGGCGCCGGCATTCGGGAAAACAACCCCAAGAAGGGCAAGCTGCTCCAGCGCGATCGCCGGATCTTCTACGATACGGACGGTATAACCGAAATTCAGAAGGAAGAGATCCGCGTCTGCCCGGATTGCAGCGGTCTTCTCACCATAGACTCGCAAGCCGACAGCGGCAACAGGATCTTTGCCGTACACGTCCCGCGCAAAGCCTGTGAACAATGCAGGCAAGCCGGTTATAAAACATATGACTCGACCGATATAAGGAGATATAATCAGGTTTTCCTACAGGATCGGACCTCTGACCAATATTTTTCGAGAAAATAGCTGATTTCAGCATGGGACCTTTCTTCATAAAGAATTTCACCTTGGAGCAACTTGAGCAATGGGTTCACGCTCTCGGTGAGAAGCCCTTCCGCGCCCGCCAGCTTTTCAGACATCTTTATGCACGAAATATCTCATCCTGGAGCCAATGCAGCGACCTGAGCCGCGCCTTTCGCGCACAGCTTGAATGCAGCGCTACTCCGGACGCTCTTGCCATTTCCAGGATTGATGAGGCGCCAGACGGAACCCGAAAGTACCTGTTTCGCCTCCATGACGGCAATTTCATCGAATCGGTGATTATCCCCGACCCGCCGAGGTGTACGCTTTGTGTATCCAGTCAGGTCGGGTGCGCATTAGGGTGCAAGTTTTGCCTGACCGGAAGCATAGGGTTAAAACGTAACCTCGAGACCGCTGAGATAGTTGACCAGGTATGCCAGGGGCTTCGAGACCCGGAGCTGGGGCCGCGAATAAACAGCCTGGTATTAATGGGAATGGGAGAGCCGCTGGCAAACTATGATGAAGTCGTGCGGGCCATCCACATTATAACGAACCCCAATGGACTGATGTTCTCTCACCGGCGGGTGACCCTGTCGACCGTCGGGCTTGTCCCTCAACTGCGGCGCCTGGGAGTGGAAACGCCCGTAAACCTCGCGATAAGCATTCACGCGGCGGATGATAAGCTAAGAGATGAACTTATGCCGGTAAACAGGACATACCCGCTTTCCGAGATTATGCGAGCCTGCCGTGAGTATCCGCTTCCGCCTAGAAAGCGGATCACCTTCGAATACATTCTGCTTGACGGAGTAAATGACAGTCCACGACAGGCGAAGCAACTGGTCAGACTCCTTGAAGGCGTGCGGGCAAAGGTCAACCTTATTGCTTTTAATTCCCATCCGGGGTCTCATTTTCGGACTCCTCCCATGGAAAGAATCCTGGGGTTTCAGGATGTCTTGCGAAAAGCGAATCTAGCTGCGATAATCCGTAAAAGCCGTGGAAATGAAATAAGCGCCGCTTGCGGGCAACTCGGGGCAAAAACGCAGGTTGAAAATGGATGAATGGGTGAACAGGTCAATTGAAAAGCTCCGGCTCACCCTTCCGCCCGTGTTTTGTGGCCTCCCGCGCGCGTCCATCGCACATGATAGACGATCCCGCGGTCGGCCTTCGCGCTACGCGGCGCACCTTCCGCCTAAAGGCGGTAAATTGAATGACCAGATTATCGCACAGGGTTGCTCATACTTCTATAATACGAGGGAACATTGACGTTGGGACCCGATTTTAGTAAACAAAATGGTTTGATCCCTGTTATTGTCCAGAGCTTTGAGAGCGGGAAGGTGCTCATGTTGGCGTATATGAACGAACTCGCCTGGAACAAGACTGTCGAAACCGGAAAAGCTCACTATTGGAGCAGGTCCAGGCAGAAGCTCTGGTTGAAAGGCGAAGAATCGGGGAACATCCAGCTAGTTCGCGAAATTTTGATTGACTGCGACTCGGATACCATTCTGCTCAAGGTTGACCAGATAGGGGGAGCGGCTTGCCATACCGGTTTCGAAAGTTGTTTTCACCGATTTTTCACGGACGGCCGTTTTGAAGTGCGGGAAGTCCGAGTCTTTGACCCCCGGGAGGTTTATAAGAAGTGAGACAGCTCATGCTTGGCATTCCGAAGGGAAGTCTCCAGGAATCCACCCTCAGGCTTTTTCAGCAATCCGGCTGGATAATATCGCTTTCCGAAAGAAACTATTTCCCGGAGATCAACGATCCGTTCATCCGTTGTTCGATCTGCCGCGCCCAGGAAATGTCGCGTTACGTTGAGAACGGCACTTTCGACGTGGGGCTCACCGGTCGGGACTGGATCATGGAAAATGACTCCAAAATCCATGTCGTGGCCGACCTGGTCTACTCCAAAGTGAGCCAGCGGCCCGCGAGGTGGGTCCTGGCAGTGCCGATGGACTCCGCCATCCAAAACGAAAAGGACCTGGAGGGCAAAAAAATCGCCACCGAACTGCTAAGCTTTACCCGGCGCTATTTCCAGTCGAAGGGCATCAGGGTGGAAGTGGAGTTTTCATGGGGCGCAACGGAGGCAAAAGTCATTTCCGGCCTTTGCGACGCTATTGTAGAAGTGACCGAAACCGGCTCGACCATGCGCGCAAACGGCCTCAGGATCATTGACGAATTGATGCAGTCCAACACGCAGCTCATCGCGAACCTCGATGCATGGAAGGACCCCTGGAAACGCGACAAGATAGAGCACATCTCGCTGCTGCTCCAGGGTGCGCTGCGCGCCGAAGGTCTGGTTGCGCTCAAAATGAATGTGCCAAAAGGAAAAATCGAGGGCGTCATTGAGATTCTGCCAAGCTTGAATGCCCCGACCATCGCCAACCTGTACCAGTCTGACTGGCTTTCAGTTGAAACCGTAGTATCGAAGAGCCAGGTCCGCGAACTCATACCTGATTTGATCAAAAGAGGCGCCGAAGGGATTATCGAGTTTACCCTGAACAAGGTGATCTAGAGATGAGACGACTTGCGCTTTTGTGTGTTGCTTTTTTGGTGGTGATTTCAGGCTGCGCCGTCACATCGAAACAACCCACGCGTTCGACTGCCCAATTCCAGGACTTGGGCGAGAAATGTCTGGCGGCCGGAGAGACGGCAAACGCACTGAAATACCTCACCGACGTGTCGGAGAAAAATCCCGACGACCCAGTCATAGAGTATGATCTCGCACTTGCATACGACCAGCGCGGGTTGAAGGACCAATCGCTTTCGCATCTCCAGAAGGCGTTGAAAATTAGACCCGCTTACCCCGAAGCAAATAATATGATGGGGTATATCTACGCCACGCGCGGACAGTTCGAACTCGCCCGTGGAGCATTCCAGAAGGCGCTCGACGATCCCTTCTACAAGACCCCTCAGTTTGCCGCTTACAATCTTGGGAGGCTTTACGAAAAGAATGGCGATATCGAAAAGGCGCTGACCTATTATCAGCAGGCCGTAAAGTTCGATGAGCGTTATGGGCTGGCCTGGCTTCGAACCGGTCAGATTCTCGAACAGTTGAGCAGAAGGGATGATGCACGGCATGCATACGGAAGTGCGGTGCGCGCATCACCCGATTTGGCCGAAGCCCATCTGCACTTCGGCATTTTGAGCTATATGGCGAAAGACTCCGAAGCGGCCTTTCACTCGCTTAGCCGGGTTGGGGAAATTGCCCCCAATACCGATATGGCCGATGAAGCCCGAAAGTACCTTGAAAAGCTCAATGCCGCCGCCCGGACACGGACCCGTTCCCATGCCTCATCCGACAGTGCTCCAGGCGAAATCGAAGCCATCGCGAACGAAGACCGCAGGCGTTCGCAGATAAATGAGGAACTCCCATCGAGCGCGGGAAAAATACCTGCCCCCGCCGCACAGCCGGCGCCTTCCTCGGCGCAGGATGACATGGTGAATGCCGAGCCCGCCCCGGCGCAGCCGGAAATTCAGGAAGAAACTCAGTCGCCCGTGGTCAAAAACGCCCCGGTCCCCAAAGATCGAGGCGCCCCAGCTCAGGGAGGCGTCTCTAGAGGTTCTGCATCGCAATCCTTGCGATACATGGTCCAGGTTGGATCGTTTGTGGACAGGGAGAAAGCCGAGGAGATAAAAACCCGCCTCGAGCGAAAAGGTTACAGCGCAGTCGTCAAAACCGTCAAGCACCGGGAACTCGGCAATGTCTTCGTCGTTCAGCTTAAACCGGTCAACAGCGCTTCCAGGGCCACCACATTGATGACCCAATTAAGTGGCGATATCGAGGGCCAGCCGGTAATCATTAAAGCCCCATCCCGATAGACGGAAACTGGAAGCGGGAAGTTTTTGCTCCCTGCTTCCCGCTTCCGGCTTCCTGCTATAGGAGATAGACGTGGTCTGCAGAAGACTGGAGCAAATGACTTCATTCATTGTCATGGATGTTTTGGAACGTGCCCAGGAAATGGAGCGAGCCGGAGAATCCGTGATTCACCTGGAGGTTGGCGAGCCTGATTTCAATACTCCTGAGGCCGTAAAAAACTCGGCGATAGAGGCCCTTTCCAGAGGCGACACCCACTATACGCACAGCCTCGGGACCACTGGACTGCGGGAGGCTATCTGTAACTATTACGAGCAGACTTACGGAGTTCGTAGTATCGATCCCAACCGGGTGGTAGTTACATCCGGGACCTCCCCTGCCTTCCTGGTGGCGATGAGCGCCATTCTTGAATGCGGCGAGGAGGTAATTCTGTCCAATCCTCATTACGCCTGCCATCCGAATTTCGTGCGTTTCCTCGAAGCGGTTCCTAAGATGATCCCGGTCTATGAGGAAGACGGTTTTCAGTACAGGCCGGAAGCCATAAAAGCTGCGCTTGCTCCGCAAACTAAGGCCATCCTCATAAATTCGCCTGCAAACCCGACCGGAAACCTGCTTGAGCCAGACCGGATGGCTGAAATCGCTGATATGGGCAGGCTGATCCTCAGCGATGAAATTTATCACGGTCTGGTATATGAGGGCCGCGCGCGGTCAGTGCTGGAATTTACAGACAACTGCATCGTCTTCAACGGTTTTTCCAAGCTTTTCGCAATGACGGGATGGAGGCTCGGATACCTGATAGCGCCCGAGTACATGATCCGCCCGATACAGAAAATGGTGCAGAATTTTTTTATCTCTGCAAATGCCGTCGCACAAGCCGCAGGTTACACGGCGCTCACGGACCCGAGTGTCGCCGAAGATGTCGCGAAAATGCGCGAAACGTACAATCGGCGCAGGCAGTATATGATTTCCCGGCTGCGGGAGATCGGGTTCGGGATAACGGTTGAGCCAACCGGGGCCTTTTACGTCTTTGCCAATGCGCGCAGGTTTACTGATGATTCTTATTCCTTCGCCTTTGAAGTCCTCGAAAAGGCAAAGGTCGGCATAACGCCTGGAGTGGATTTCGGATCGAATGCCGAAGGCTACGTCCGCTTCAGTTACGCCAATTCGTTGGAAAACATCAGGCAGGGACTTGACCGAATCGAGCGCTACCTCGATGGCCGGTGAACAGGTGGATGTCAGGAAGCTGCAAGCGAGATGCGGGAATGAAGAAGCAAGAAGCAGGGAGTGGAAAGCGGGAGGTAAAAAGCGGGAATTCCTGCTCACTGCCCCCTGCTCTTTGCTGTACGGACGCTTTGGCCATAACGTCGGCCGAATTCATCACGTCCGCTGTGCGGCCGGAGCAGTACCCACGGGATGAATCGCCCGAAGTGGCGTTCGCCGGCCGGTCGAACGTAGGCAAATCTACCCTTATAAATTGCCTGATCCAGCGAAGAAAACTGGTCCGCACAAGCCGCACCCCGGGCCGCACTCAACTCATCAACTTCTTTAAAATTAATGATTCCTTTCTGTTCGTTGACCTGCCGGGATATGGATACGCCAAGGCGCCTCAAAGCCTGCGCGCAAGCTGGGGGCCGATGATCGAGACCTACCTCGTTTCACGCGAAAACCTCCGGGGGATTGTCCAGATAATGGATTTGCGCCATCTGCCGACCCCCGATGACATAAGCCTTTGGTCCTGGCTGAAGGAGAAAAAAATCCCGGCAATCCCCATCCTGACCAAGGCCGATAAACTTTCCCAGGCCAAATGGGACCCCCTCGTGCAAACCGCTGCGCGGGTCCTTGGAATATCGCCCGATGATTTTATCGTCTTCTCAGCTCAAACCCAGCAGGGCCGGAACGAATTGCTCTGCAGAGTGAAGGATCTCATCCTCCGGTCAGGATCCAATCGAGGCAAGAATTGAAACAGCTCACCCTGGGATATTCTCCCTGTCCGAATGATACCTTTATCTTTTGCGCCCTGGCGGAGAAACGAATTGAGTTTCCCTTCGCCCTGGAAGTCCTGATCGCGGACGTCGAGATGCTTAACCGGCTGGCGGCGCGTGGCGCTCTCGATATTTCCAAGATTTCCGTAAATGCAGTGCTGAGCATCCTGGATAATTACTGTTTGCTGCGGTCCGGAGGGGCCATGGGAAGAGGATGCGGCCCGCTGGTCGTGACGCGGCGCCCCACTGGATTCGAGGAGCTTCGCAACGCGGCGATTGCAACCCCTGGCAGCCTGACTACCGCCAACCTCTTGCTTCGGCTGGAGGGAACTCACCGGGGGCGGCGGGTCCCGATGCAGTTCGACCTGATAATGCCTGCGGTGGCGGCCGGGGAGGTGGACGCGGGAGTCATAATTCACGAAGGCAGATGGACCTATCAGGCATACGGTCTTCACATGGCGCTCGACCTTGGCCGGTGGTGGGAGCAGCAAACCGGACTCCCGCTCCCCCTGGGGGCGATCGCCATCCGGCGCGACCTAGGCAGCGAAGTCGCCGGTGTTGTCGAAGAAAAGATAAGGGAAAGCATCCTCTATGCCATGAAGCGCCCGGGCACGCCCTGGGCCTACATAAAGCGGCACGCCCAGGAGATGGCGCCGGAGGTGATGCGCCTGCATATCGACGCGTTTGTAAATGAATTTAGCTTGGATGCCGGGCTTGAAGGCGAAAGAGCGCTCAGGACCCTTCTCGAATCGGCCTGCGCCCTGGAAAACAGGCCTTTTCCGCAGCAGACCTTGTTCTGGGGTTGAGCAAAGCGCAAAATGGTCAGGGCAACCGGCAAAAGAAGGGTGAAGGAGCCTGGCCGATAGCAGGGTTTTCTGGAATTTTTTGGCTCAACAGTGGGAATATACCTTTCTGACTGAGTGTATAATCTCAATTCCTTTCTTCAAACTGCGAATTGCCACAGATTCGGCAAGCAGGGTCTTTTGATAATTTTAGTTTTGTCATGCCTTCTGAGTCCCAAACCGGACCCCACTGGACTCCTTGTTCCTCGGAGATCTTCTTGAAATGCTTGCTCAAAAAAAGTGAAAAAAAGCGGATGTCCTGCTTTGTATTGTAAAGTGAACCGAAATAAAATTGATTTGTAGTCTCCCCGGTCTTGAGATACTTGATCAATTCGGCGATTGAAAAGGCTCCCATGGCAGCTATGGGAAGAATATCAATTGCAAAGATCGATGTCTGAAAGAAGCCTGCAAGGGAGGCGCCTTGGAACCGCCCCATCAAGCAATTCAGGCATGGAGTGTGAGGAGAATGGAGAAAGGCGGTATAGAAACAATTGGAGACCACTCCGGCCATGAGGTAGGGGATTTTGTGCTTTACAGCAAATCGGTTGACAATGGATCGGAAGGCCCACTTGTCAAATGTATCAATGATCACATCTGTTTCAGGGTTTAGTGTTTCGTTAACTGTTGTTTCATCGATCTTCAATTGTTTGGCAACGATCTTCACATGAGGATTGAGCCTCTGAGCATAAACTTTCAATGATTCTGCTTTGCTAATCCCTATGTGTTCTATATTATGGATAAATTGACGGTTCAAGTTGGACAGTTCCACGGTATCCTGATCAATCGCCTCGATCTCGCCAACTCCCAAAAGGAGGAGATTATTAATAATCGAGGAAGCAGCTCCCCCGATCCCCATGATGGTGACACGAAGGCTCTTGAGCTTGAGCTGATCCTCTTCAGACCAATCGCCCATGGCCAATTGGCGAAGATACCGCTCTCTTTCTTCCGGGCTGAGGGATAGGTGTTCCCAATTCATTTTTCAAATCCTATGAAAATTTCTTTGTCATCTCTGCGGCTTGCATTCTTCGCAAACAGGCAAAGGCGGAATGGGCCTCCCATCAAGTTTACACTGAACGTAGTCCGCGATCCGCTCAACCGTGCTGAAGCGTCCCGGACCGACTTCTTCGTCTAAGACATCAATGGAGAACTCTTTTTCAAGGAGAAGAATCAGCCCCACGAACATAAGAGACGTGAAACCATTTTCCCATAATAGATCGGTATCCCCAAGGCGATGTTGGATAGTTGGAAAATTGTCAAGAATTAATTCTCTCAATCTCTCTTTCATTTTCTTTGCCTTTTGAACATAAAATTTGCTCTTGAAGTTCGTCGAATCGGATTTTACCGCTCGAGGACCTGGGTATCTCCTCTGCAAAAATCACCTCGTGAGGAACCCATCCTCGATCCAGTCGGGTCTGGCATATCGATAGAATCTCTCCAGTGGTTAAATTGGATCTCTTCACCTTAACAACCACTGCGCAGATCCTATTTCCCAGGGAAGCATCTTTGCTGCCGAATACGGCTCCGTCACGCACTCCCTCAATCTCACGGAGCACTCTTTCTATGACATGGGGAACGATCTTTTCTCCTCCCGATTTAAAAATGAAATCCTTTCGGCCCACATGATAGTAATAGCCCTCCTCATCCTTTCTTACGATATCTCCAGTATTAAGCCACCGGTTGATGATCGTTTCACCGGTCAATTTTTCATCCTTCCAGTATCCGGGAGTAATATTCCCTCCGCGGGCAATCAACTCCCCCTCCTGAAAAGCGGAGAGTTCCCTTCCTTCCTCATCCATAATCTTCAGCTCTACTCCATCAATCGGCAGACCGATGGAACCTTCCTTTCTCTCAAGATCATCCGCAGGGAGGGTTGTCAAACGGGTGCTGGCTTCTGTCATTCCGTACATGATATGAATTCGCGCCTTTGGATAGGAAATTCTTACCTTTTTTACCAAATGTCTGGAAGAGGCTTCTCCGGCGATCGTCACCAGCCTGATCGAGTCCAGTTTTTCTTTATCCCCACGGCGGGTGAGCACGGCAAAATGATAGGGAACGCCTGCAATTGTATTGATATGTCGTTCCATGAGGATCTTCCTGATCGTAGCCATTTTCGTGATATCCGGAACAACGGCGAGGGTGGCCCCTGTTTTTGCCATCAGCCAAAGCTGTGAGAGCCCATAAGTATGGAAGAATGGAAGCGGTGAGAAAATCCTGCTATCTTCATCGATGGCGAGCGCCTTAATAATCCCTCGGATCACTGCCTCGAGGTTGCCTCCGTTCAGCATGACGCCTTTTGGTTTTCCCGTCGTCCCTGAGGTGAAGACGATATTCAGGAGCCTTGAAGGATCGTCATCTAAGGCAGGCAGTTCCCGTTCCGATTCGGTACAGAGGGTGATTCGGAGAAGATCCTGATATCCCCTGATCGGATATATTCCACTATGATTGCGCACCAGTTCCGATTCAGCAGGGACGATTATCAGAAGAGGATCGATCTCCCTGATCATGGAATCGAGGAGGTCGTTATCTGATAGGGGGGCCGCAGGCACGGCGACCATCCCGGCAAACATGACGCCGAAATACAAGAGGCTGCTGGTGACTCCGAAGGGTAGAGCAATGACCACCCTCTGGCCGGGATCTCCTTTAGAAGCCAGCCATTGCGCAACCCGAAGGGAGTCTCTATACAAGGCCTCAAACGTTAATGAGACCTCTTCATCGAAAATGGCCTCCTTCCACGGCTGCCTCACTGCCGTTTGGTAGAGCCAGTAAGGAGGGCCTAAGACGTTTAGTGGTTCCTTTTCGTGCATAAACTTGTGCTCGAGTTCGAATAAAAACGGATGAGAGTGATACGAAAAGGCGCCGGTGTACTTACCTATCTCCTCCGCATCAAATATTGGCTGCGAACTCTTCCATGTCGAGCCGTTTGAGCAATCCCGGGGTCGGCTTGCCGTCGTCATCCCATTCCCGCACCTTGTAATAATCGAGAATCGCCTCGTCCAACCCAACCGGGACCTTTCCTGCGGCCGGGCCATCTGTGACTGGCTCCATGAACCGCTTGGGGTACTGAAAGTCGTGCTCTTTCTTCCACCCGTACCGGATATTCAGAATCTTCTGGAGAGTCGTGATCCGGTCCCCGCATTTTCGTAGATCATCGGTGTCCCATCCCAGTCCACAGGCCGCGTTCAATGTATTGGCCAAGTCAGTAAGGGTGTAGCCACGGAACTCCTGAAATTTGCAGTGGCCTGCCGAGTTAATGAGGTTGCAATAATCATGAAACTTTGCATTGCGGTCCGAGGCATTCTCCCAGGACCAACGCTCGTCGTTCTCCACTTCTCCAATTCCCCATTCAGGCAGTCGAACGTGACCCACCCAGATGTGTTGGGAGTTTCCGCGCTCGTGGTTTGGCCCGGCAGCCACACCCGTGCAATAGTTCAGAGCCGAGATGTATTGGGCCCGCCAGTTGTGGGCTGCAATTTCCTGACCCTTCATGGCGACTGCCCAGTCTTCCGAACCTTTCCCTATCCGTTGGGCGGCATATTGACACCCCTCACCGAGCAGATAACCAAGACCGCCTTCACGAAGGCCGATCTTTTTCGTTAACTCAACTACGGCATCGGAATTGCCCCATTTAAGATCGAGTCCGTAAGTGTCCTTTTTTGTGAGCACGCCTTTCTCGTAGCATTCCATGGCCCATGCGATGATCACGCCCAAGGAGATGGTGTCCATGGAATATTTGTCCGCCAGCTCGCACGCATAGGAGATGGCTTTGACATCGGAGCACATCGTGTTTAAGCCCATCATGGCGAAAGATTCATACTCCGGTCCCTTCCCCTTAAACTGGTAAGGTCCCTCCTTTACCTCGCAGTTGTTATGGCACTGGATCACGCAGTATTTGCATGGCCAGGGCTTGGCGTTGAGCTCCTTCACATAATTCGATGCATGCCACGCAGTCACTCCTTCAGGCCAATCCGCCAACCGATAGTTGCTGATGGGCAAATTCCCCTGAAGAGCAAACACCTCCGTCACAATCGCAGTCCCGCTCCGTCTGATCTGGAGCCACTCGGGATGTTGCGCATCGAGTAAAGAGACTCGGCGGTTAATCTCCTTATTCAGCTTATTCAGCTCTGCCGAATCGTGGTATTTCAACTTCTGAGTACCTCGAATGGCAATGGCTTTCAGGAACTTTGACCCCATGACCGCACCCATTCCGCTTCGGCCGCAGAACGACTTTTTACGGGTTTGAATATTTCCAAACCGAACCCCAAGTTCCGCTGCCTGACCAATGTCGGCCACTTCGAAGCTGTCCCCCTCGGCGTCATGGAGCGCATCCTCGACTTCATAGGCATCCTTGCCCCAAAGATGGCTCGCATCTTTTAGAATCGCCTTTTCGTCATCGACCACGAGATAGACCGGCTTTTCCGCCCGGCCTGTCACGACAATGGCGTCATAGCCTGCCATCTTCATCTCGAGGCCGAAACTCGCCGTGGCGGCAGACCCGGCATTCAAGTAAACCGAGGGCGTAATAGCGGTCGTCGTCCATTTACCCGCTCCGGTCTGCTTAACCCCATTCAACGTCCCGGCGGCGAAAGTGAGACAGTTGGCCGGATCGAACGGAAGCGTCCCAATAGGACTTTCTCTCCACATGAAATACGCTCCCAATCCCTCTCCGCCGAGGAAGTACTCATAGATCTTATCGGGAACTTCCTCGGATTCGCAGGTCCCCCTGCTCAAATCGACTCTCAAAACCTTGTTCCATATACCTTTCATTGAACACTCCTCTTGCTAACTTGATTTGTATAATCAATATTTAAAATTATCCCCCCTTGCTTCAAATATTGGTCTATCCCAGGCGGTGAAGAAACACAGGCCAGAATCACACCGGACCAGGATTATGGCGCAAACAATACCTTGCAACCTTTACCGCTGGTGGCAAGGTCCACACCTTCCCGCCACTTCTCCAGAGGCAGCGTATGCGTGATGATCGGCTCGATGTTGAGCTTGCCGGCCGCCAGCATGTTTTCCATCTGGGTCCAGGTCTCAAACATTATGCGGCCGTGAATGCCCCTGATCTTGGCCTCTTTAAAGATCACTTCAGGTCCGAGATCCAATGAAATCGGTTTGCCCGGCAAGCCGACCAGCGCCATACGGCCGCCTTTGCGCAAATACTTAAATGACTGTTTAAGCGCCTCCACGCTTCCGGACGCCTCGATCACAGCGTCTGTGCCAAATCCGCCTGTCTCGCGCAGCACAATGCCTGTCACGTCATCCTTCAGGGGATTTAAGGTCATAGTCACGCCGATACGATTAGCGATGGCCAGCCGGTCTTCACTGATATCGATCGCGATTACCTTGGCCGCGCCGAATGCAATGGCTGCGGCTGCGGCAAACAGACCGATCGGCCCGCAACCTAGAACCACAAGATTGGCGCCGTTCAAGTCCATTTCATGCGCCGAACGGAGCGCGGTTCCCAAAGGTTCCATCACCGCCCCGTGGGCATCCGGGATGGAAGTCGGAATTCGCCTGGCGCATATCGCCGGAATAATGGCATATTCGGCAAAACAGCCATCGGTGTGCACTCCCCAGACTTTCAAGTTATGACAGATGTGCTGCAGTCCATTCAAACACTGATAGCATTGCCCACATGGCACATGTGTGTCACCTGCCACCTTATCGCCTGGTTTATGAGTCGTCACAGCGGTTCCGACCGATACAACCTCACCGCAAAACTCGTGTCCCATGATATAGGGCAGTTTAATCCCGGCATTCTGAGCCCATGGGTTCCATTCCAAGACGTGCAGGTCGGTTCCGCAAAGAGCCGCCAATGCCACTTTCACCAACACATCGTTTGGACCGCACTGTGGCGTCGGTACAGTTTTGATTGACTGACTCTCCGGACTGTCCATTACCAAAGCCCTCATCATCGAGGTCATATTGCATACACTCCTTCCCTTATTGTTCTTTACCCTCTTGCACTTCCTCAATAAATAGTAGAATTCATTCTCCAATATGATTAAGGCAAGTAATGTGCCAACCACCGTAGCGCGTCAAGTCCGTCGCCTGGACGAAAGAAAACCGCGCTGAATGCGGCAAAATGCCGCAATCGGCGCGGCAAATACAATCATTGCAAAACCAATTCTACATCAACCGTTCTATGGTGGACCGATCCACACCAAGCCGTTTCGCAGCCTTTGTCTTGTTGCCCTTTTCTTCCCATAGCACCCGCCGTACCGCGCCGCGTTTTATTTCTTCGAGAGAGTCGCCAAAAATTTTGTCTGCGTCAGCTAGCGGCTGCATGTCCTGTTGAACCGTCTCAATCCGCAGTTCCGGGACCATCAACTCTAAATCCCAACGTCCTGGCATTCGATGCCCGCAGAAAAGAACTACGCGTTCCATCACGTTTTTCAGTTGACGGATATTTCCCGGCCAGTGGTATTTGGCCAATGTGTCGAATATGTCGGCCGGAATATCTTCGATCTGTTTTCCATGCTCGTGACAATAGCGCTGGGCGAAATATCGGGCTAACATAAAAATATCCCCCTGCCGCTCCCGCAGCGGCGGCACATTAAGCGTAAGCACGTTCAGACGGTAGAATAGGTCAAGACGAAGAGAACCTGATTGAACCTGGGAAGCCAAATCGGCGTGGGTGGCCGCGATAACCCTGATATCCACCGGAATAAAGGAATCTGAACCGATCCGCATAACCTGGCGCTCTTCAAGTACTCGGAGAATCCGGGCCTGGACCCCTTTATCCATGTCGCCGATTTCATCAAGAAAAACTGTGCCGCCGTGCGCCAATTCAAATAAACCCGGTTTTCCCTCCTTCTTTGCCCCGGTGAAAGCGCCCTCCACATAGCCAAAAAGCTCACTTTCCAGAAGATTCGGCGGCAAGGCGGAGCAATTGACAGCCACAAAAGGCCCGCGGCTTCGTGCACCGGCAGAATGAATTGCTTGGGCAAACAGTTCCTTGCCGGTGCCGCTTTCTCCCTGGACCAACACAGTGGCGTTCGTGCGGGCGTATTCCTTGGCCAGGCGGATCAACCGCCGTATCCGCTCATCTTCGCTCAGAATGTCCCGAAAAGTATACTTGGTCGTCAGGCCTTTTGCGTAAAGATTTTGGCGGATTTTCTGCTCTGCGTCCTGGAGTTTCCTGACTTCCTGAAAGGTCGCGACCGCCCCGTGAATTCGACCGTTAACAATAATCGGCACTCGGTTTGTCACGATTCCGGTATTCTTCAATCGATGCAACTGATCAATTTCGGGGACTCCGGTCTGCAAAACTTTGTCCAGGCGGGTATTGCGGATAAGTTGTCGCAGGGGTTTGCCAATCACATCGATGTTTTGAATCCCCAATATTTCTGAGGCGACAGGGTTTATGACCGTAATGTGTCCCGTTTCGTTGATCGCGATTACACCATCATGAACAAAGTCCAATACGACGCGGAACTGTTCCGTCTGTTTTTTCTCCTCGTCGATAACCCGGATCAGGTGTATGGCTTCCTCGTACGCCTGCAGGATCGCTTCCTCCCCGGAAGTTATCAGGCGTACATTAACATTTCCCAACCGAACCCGGCCAAGCACCAGGCTGTCCCCGACGACCAATCGGATTCCATAGGATTCAATGAACGACTGCATGCGAGACCGGATGTTCTGCCAATCCACCTGTTCTGGACTGGTTTCAATGATGACCTCTTTAGTAGGAATCCCCAACATTTCAGCCGCCCTTTGGCAGCCTTCCACCACATTTCGATATCCCACCACTCCCACCGGCCTTGGATAGCCACGCTCCGGCGCCAGCGCACGCAATACGTCATATCCGGTCACTTTGATTTCCACTATCGGTATCTCGAGATACTGTCGAATCATTGCGGCGGTGCCTCCCCGGCTGATAAGCACCCGTGTTCCATTCTTAACCGCCGCCTGCGCTTGTTCTACCCCTTTTTCCAATATGCCTTCGCGAACGGTCAGCCCCAGATGCCTGTCGGCATTAACCCGCTCTGCTATCTGAGCCAGATCAGCGTATGGCGCTATCAGGCAAATCTTGTTTGAATAGATCATTTGCCTCACTCCCGGAGAGAAAATATTTGCATAATGCTCATTATTAAGTTTACCATATTTCCGGGACCATTTTCAGCATCTTTGATTATTTTTTTGTTTTCAGCGCTCTTTGAAGCGAAATATCTCCTTGTAGGAGGGATTAGCTTGAGTGCTATGTTGGGCAGATCGTTATGTCATGATTGACATAACACTGAGTCTCTGCTAAGCCCATCAACGAGTTGGTTGCACATGTAGCCCTGGGGCTTGGAGGAATGATTCCCCCTGTGTTGAACAATCATTTCCTGTTTCCTCAATGTCAGGATAATTCGCTTGATATTGAAAGCCATGGAAGGTCTCCTGCAAAGATGAATCTGACCGGAAAAGAACCAAAAAATCAGCAATAATCAAGTGTTTAATGTGTTAAATACTTAAAAATGACGGGTTAACATTGCACTCTCCTCATTTCATGCGGCTCTCATAAGCCTATTGAGTTTTCACCGCATGTTGTGTTGAAGTTGATTGCAGATAACGTCGGTTGTAAAGTCGTTTTTGAGGTGGAAAATGCTCCACGGGCGCCCGGGGCGGATGTCCGTTTTTCGAGCAGGGATCAGGACAGGGTAGGCAATAATGGTTATCCCAATCGATTTACCGATCCGAGCCACCTCTTTGGCGACTTGGCTCTCACCCAATCCCAGGCCGCCTTTGATCTCTTTGAAAAGAATCTTGACAAGCCATTTCCTCTGGTAAACGCAAAGCACATGTGTTGCCGTCAATTCCACTTGAGCATCTCGCGGAACAGTTGATTTTCATTATTGTCTTCCGGCGGGGGGAAGGCTCTGATGACCTACTCCACACACCATTGCAAAAGAACGTGCAAGCTCCAATACCCGGCGCAGAGCAGACGCCGAAAGCGTCATTTTGATGGCCATGACGATAGACCGCATGCGACGACTTGTTGTAACCTTCCATCCAAGTTCTTCCGATTCCAGGTTACAACAGGTCGTCTCCGCTCAGCAACAATGTTGCTTCACCAAAGGTATGAGGCCTTCGCCCCCATGCCCTACCACTGACAATGTAAGTGGTTTAGTCTGTTAATTAATAAATTTGCTTGCCGGGGTAATAATATGCAAGCAGTTCTGAAAAGGTTTTTATTTGTAGAATTTGAAGAGGCAATATCCGTTGGGAGGCCATCGATGGCGAACGAAGCATAGATGTTAATCGGAATTATGACAAGAGATTCGGGTGGAGACAAGTGAAGTAAGAGATTCCGAATAAAGGAGGACGGAGGGGAGGGAATCGGAAGAATAGGGCAAATGGAGACCTGACCCGGTCCGGTGTTACCAGAAATGGATTAGGCCGCGCTGGCTGCTGCAAAATACAGCAGTCAGCGCGGCTTTTTTATCGCGATAACCGCTGAAAGTAGTCGTCTTCGGCATTGGTGCAGTTCTTGCTTCATAGTTCAAAAAGCGACTTTTGTTTGATATGGAAGAGGGGTGGCATATCGATACTCCGTAGTAAATTACAATAGAGCATGTATGTTTTACGGTTGTCAATGTCATTAGGTTCGGTGGGTTTGATATTCGTAGCTTTTTAAACTGCTATCATTAGGTCTGAATGAAAAAGGCGACATAAAGGCTTGAACAATAAGGCAAGAGGTGAGTGACAATGAATTTTATGGGTTATCGTCGGGCGGACGGCGCCATCGGTATTCGCAATCACGTATTGGTTCTCCCATCCGTGGTCTGCGCCAACCGGGTGGCGAGGGGGGTCTCGCAGTTAGTGTCAGAATCGACCTGGGTTGAGCATCAGCACGGCTGCACGCAATTGGGTGCGGATGCAGAACTGTCGACGCAGGTTTTGGTTGCTCATGGCGCACATCCTAACGTTTTCGGCGTCATCGTGGTCGGACTCGGTTGTGAGACGTTAAGGGCGCAGGATGTCGCGGCCAGAATTAAAGCGAGGTGTCCCTATAAGCCGGTGCATCTGGTGATCATTCAAGAGCAGGGTGGTTCGATAAAAGCTATCGCCAATGGCGCCGCCGCCGCGAGGGAGATGGTGGTGGCGGCTTCTTGCCTGGAGCGTGAACCGATCGATGCCTGCGAGTTGATCCTTGGTACTGAATGCGGCGGATCGGATACCTGCTCCGGTATATCCGCCAACCCGGCATTGGGGATAGCGAGCGACTTACTGATCGATGCGGGCGGCAGCGTTGTCCTTGCTGAAACTACTGAACTGGTCGGAGCCGAACATATCGTGGCCGCCCGTGCAGTCAACGAGCAAGTGGCGCAGCGGTGTTTTGCAGTGATCGAACGTTGCGAAAGTCTGGCAAAATCGATGGGAGTGGATATGCGGGGCAGTCAGCCGACTCCTGGCAATATCGAAGGCGGCTTGTCTTCCATCGAGGAGAAATCCCTCGGCTGCGTTTACAAGGCGGGCTCGAAACCCCTGCAGGATGTGATTGACTATGCCATGCCGGTTACGAAGAAGGGATTAGTATGGATGGACACGCCCGGGCAGGATATCGAACAAATTACCGGCATGGTGGCGGGCGGCTGTCATCTGGTTGTATTCACCACCGGCCGGGGGACATGCTGCGGCTCCCCGATTGCGCCGACAATTAAAGTTGCGACCAATTCCGCTGTTTTCGACATGATGAATGACAATATGGACTTAAACGCAGGCACAATAATAACCGGTGAAGAGACGGTAAAACAGGTCGGTTGGCGCATTTTTAATGAAATGTTGCTGGTAGCGTCAGGCAAGCTTGCAAAGGCTGAAGCTCTGGGGTTTAACGACTTTGCGATCAACCGGATCGGGCCGACGATTTAACCGGATGAGGAGGGCGCCGGGAAAAGAACGGAGGGACGGGATAATGTCAAGAATTCATGCAATTGTGATGAACGCTATAGATAACGTGGCGACAGTGGTGGACAACGTTGAACCGAATACGGACGTGGTTGCGGATATCAATGGAAAGGACGTCGGCGTCTGCATTAACATTAAGGAACAGATACCGTTCGGCCATAAGTTCGCGCTTGCCGATATCAAAAAAGGTGAAAAGATAATCAAATACGGTGAAGTGATCGGCATAGCCACAGCGGATATTCAAACCGGCCAATACGTACATGTTCATAATCTGGAGAGCTGCCGCGGGCGAGGTGATAGGTGAGCGAGGTTTCCCCGCCAATAGCCATGGTCTACTCATTGCGTGGCCTCACATAGGCGGATTCGACATTTTATAGGAGTGTGGTCAAGGTGTGTCAGGGAATAGAACGGGCGCATTCCCTATTTGTCTGGTGACCGACACGGCCTCCAACGGTTTGTAAGCTCATTTGATGCCGGATATCATCCTCTTTCTCAGATATAGGAAACTGGGAAAGGAGGGTCTCATTATGGGTGCAGTACGCATTATGCTTCCTCATTCAGATGTCGCCAAAGAATGCCGCGCCACGGCGCACAAGGCATTAGACGAATGGATCGACGAACTGGAGGAGTCTTTTGAGAGTAATCCTGCTCCAAACGTGATGGATCTCTCGGATATCTTTCAGCAAAGCCGTCCTAAATTCTTGGCGCCGAGTATGAAAGCCTCCGTTGAGCGACTGTTTCCTTCTTTTTCGGAACAAGAATGGGCCCAGTCTCCCCGGCGTGCTCGGAGGCTGCGGCCCAAGCGCTTTGAATCCAAGCAAGTATCCACTCTACAGGGAAGCTTTATTCTCGAGCGACCCTGCTTTTTCGTAAGTACTGTCGGAATAGATAGCGACATTAGGAAGCGGCATGTGCGACAGCAGCAGGAGGATGAAGTCAGAACCGGGCGATTGCGCCTCTGGAAGGACAGCGACGGATGAGATTGTCAGGAGTCGCTGTCCCGGTTTTTGAAAGCAACCGGCAAGTAGTTTACTCATGGCCAAGATTGAGCCTTTTGCTACGTCCGTTAATAAACGTGCGTGGAGTGAAGGGAGGTGAGAGAAGGATTAAGCTTTGGAGATGAATATCGTGAAAGGGGTTTCGAGGTGCTTGAATCCTTTTAAAGGGAGGGTGAAGATGAAACGATTTATTAAAAATATTGCCGTATTAAGCGTAGTTTTGGGTTTTGTGTTTTGCTTTGCGACCACCACTCCAGCTACAGCGGCGGACACCATAAAAATTGGGCTCATGTATGCTCTATCCGGCAAGGGGTCATCGCTGGGAACAATGCAGATGGCTGCTGCAAAGTTCGCTGTAAAAGAAATCAATGACAACGGCGGCATTAATTTTCAAGGGAAAAAAATGCTAATCGAGGCCATCTCCGCAGACGATGAGACCAACCCGGACGCCGCCATCCGTAAGATGAAGGAGATGATCCTGAGTGACAAGATCGTTGCCCTGGTAGGGGGAACATTCGCGGATGTCTCCATGGCCATGAATGACCAGGCGAAAAGGACCCCGGTCCTGCTTTGCTGGACCAACGGCGTGCCCGAAAAAGTCTTTACGAAGGAAAGCAAAGGTCCTTATAGCTGCACGCCCATGGCGAACAATAATTGTGCCGGTCGAGGCGCTGCGGGCTATGTGACCGAGAAAATGAAGATGAAGAATATCGTGGCGTTAATGCCTGATTATGCTTATGGCCATGCCGCATATGAAGGTATGGAAGAAGTGCTCAAGAAACATCCGGAAGTTAAATATCAGGTCATCTGGACCCCTGTGGGAACCGCTGATATGACCCAATATTTGATCAAAGCCCGTGACGCTAATCCGGACATCATCATGATGGGCCAATGGGGAAATGATGCAATCAATATTTTGAAACAAGCATATGATATGGAACTCCGCAAAAAGACCAAACTCTTTTTTAACTATATGACGGATGCGTTTGCTGTAGGCATTCCCCCGGAGGCCATAGACGGTGTTACTGTTCAGATGTTCTGGTATCACGATATGTCAGGTTTTCCAGACCCTCAGGTTGTTGAGGCATCCAATAAGATCAGTAAGGAGTATCTGGCCGCCACTGGGGGGGCTTTGGATCCTTATGCAATGAGCGCCTATTGTGGTGTTAAGGAGATGGCTCGTGCAATCGAGGCAGCGCAATCGACGGATCCCCAGAAAACCTACGCCGCTTTGATGACTCATTCGGATTGGAATAGTCCAAAGGGCCCGGCCAAGTGGCGCATCGACGGCCAGGTCGCATATAAATATGATTCTTTCATCGGGACAGGCCTTGCCGAGAAGGAAAGGAAGAATAAGTGGGATTACCTGAAGATCATTGATTCTTACAAAGGCGGGTCTTTCATGAAGCCTCCAAGTGAATTGGGGTGGTAAAATAATGGCCCGGAGGGAAGTGGGAAAAGGAGTATGACTCCACTTCCCTCTCTAATATTCTTTTTGCATGACATTTAATTTCAACGGGAAGGTTCAAAAGGCCAAGTCATGACTACCTTGATCCATGCTGAGGAACTGACGAAGCGATTTGACGGTCTGGTTGCGGTGAACCAGGTGAATCTGCGACTGGAAGAAGGCGAAGTCCTTGGCATCATTGGTCCCAATGGGTCTGGAAAGACTACCTTGTTCAATCTGCTTTCGGGGTATTTCCCTCCAAGTGAAGGCGCAATCTTCTTTGCCGGGAAGAACGTCACCGAAATCCCCGCCTACCAGCGTGTGAAAATGGGAATGGCTCGAACTTTTCAGTTGGTGTCAGTTTTTGATACTTTGAAAGTTTGGGAAAATCTGGTTCTTTCGAATCTCAGAACTAAAAGGGTTAAGGAGTCACCGCTGGGTTTCTTCTTTTCAGCCGCGCGCAAAAACGCCACTTTGCAATGCTGTCAGGATGCTCTTGATCTCGTGGGACTTGCGAGTAAGGCTGAAACACTCACGTATGAACTATCATATGGTGATAAGAGAATGCTTGAAATCGCAATTGGCATATCCCTCAATCCGAGGATTCTCCTTTTGGATGAACCTCTGGCGGGGCTTAGTGACCACGAGATAGGCAGCGTGCTTGAAATGATCAATCGTGTGAAACAGAGTTTTAGTTTGGTTGTGATTGAACATAAGATATCTAAGATTGTCGATTTGGTGCAAAAACTTATCGTGATGAACGAGGGCAAGATCATATCCGAAGGTAGCGCTGAAAATTGTTTGGGAGACCCTAAGGTCAGGGAATGCTATTGGGGAAAGGAAGAATGAGATTACTCCAGGTAGATGGAATCAATGTCTCCTATGGCCGCGCCATGGTGCTCCATGACATCTCGATGCATTTGAACCAGGGGGAGATAGTTTTTGTTGTTGGTCGCAACGGAGCAGGGAAAACCACCTTGCTAAAAACTCTTATGGGACTTCTCAAACCCTGGAAAGGGTCGATCCTTTATGATGGTGAGAAAACTCTGGGCATAGGCCCGGTGAATTTGGCTCGAAAGGGCCTACACTACGTTGCTCAAGACAAGAAAGTTTTCAGTAATCTAAGTGTAAAGGATAATATAGCGCTTGCCGCATACAGCAATTCTGTATCGTTGCCTGAGGCTATAAAAAATGTAACCAGCATTTATCCCAAGCTAAATGATTTCATGGAAAATAAGGCGGGGGGATTGAGCGGGGGCCAGAGGGAACTTTTGCTTATTGGCCGTGCTCTTGTTGGACAGCCGAAATTGCTGCTTATTGATGAACCTACCGAGGGACTTGCGGCTATTGTCATTAGAGATATCTTCAAGATCCTGGTGCATATGAAGACGGAAAATATATCTGCAATTATTGTAGAGCAAAATTTATCTATCGTTAATCAACTGGCGGACCGCATATATGTCATGCGAGAAGGACATATTATAAAAGAGATATATAATTCAGGGCAAACCGAAGACAGCAACGAATTGGAGAGTTATTTGTAATGGATATCCTGAGAGCATTGGGATGTAGGACTTCCCCAAAGAAAGCACTACCGGTATACAAAGAAATCTGTGCTTTAGCCGTCTTTTTTCTGCTTTTGACGCCGATATTTCACATGTATCGAATTACTGATTTCATGATTTTCTGCATTTTTGTTATGTCCTTCGATCTGCTTTACGGATACCTGGGGCTGCTCTCTTTCGGCCATGTGCTTTATCTTGGGGCGGGTGTCTACATCTCGGTCCTCTTTTCCATTTATATTAATAGCAATCCTTTGCTGTCCTTGCTGGCTGGAACGCTTGGCGGGGGAATAATAGCAGCCATCCTTGGTTTAATTGTAGTGAAACTGGACGGAGCGTCGTTCGCCCTGGTCAATTTAGCATTTAGCCAGATTGGATATTTTTTGGTGAGTTCAACTTTCCAAAAGCTAACTCATGGTACTGACGGCATTTCCAGCCGCGTTGAGGCATGGGGTTTTCTGAATGTTTCTAACGAATATATTACATTTCCTTTCATTCTTATTTCCATGCTGCTTGTATTCTATTTTCTCAGGAAATTAACAAGTTCTCCTTTCGGTGTATTAATCAGATCCATTAAAGAGAATGAAACACGGGTCACGTTTTTAGGGTACAATACTTTTTTGTACAAGTGGATTACCTTCCTCGTAGCCGGCACAATTGCGTCTTTTGCCGGAGGAATTTATACATTATATGTCCAATATGTTAGTCCCACTGTTCTTAACCCACTAGACAATATTGACCCTATCCTCGCTGTTCTTATCGGTGGCGCTGGAAATCTTTACGGCGCTATTGCCGGTGGGCTTTTATTTATGATGATGAAAGATTGGTTATCGTCTCATTTTGCTGTATGGCAATGGGTGTTGGGAGTTGTGCTTCTGATCATCAGCTTCTGGTTTAGACGCGGGTTTACTGGATTTGTAATGGT
This sequence comes from Syntrophobacteraceae bacterium, assembly GCA_003165235.1. Taxonomy (GTDB): domain Bacteria; phylum Desulfobacterota; class Syntrophobacteria; order Syntrophobacterales; family Syntrophobacteraceae; genus SbD1. The sequence continues at coordinate 12,734 of PLSV01000106.1, read as the reverse complement.
TATCAGAAACTATCAAAGAAAAAGGACTGTCACTTACGATCAAGATGGAGCTCAAGGCTAATGGTCGAGTCACTCGTTTATGGATTCACTCTAGGAGCCATACTCTACCTTTTTTCTATTGGCCTTTCCCTGACGTTTGGCACCATGAAAATCATTAATTTTGCTCATGGGATGGCATATACCCTCGGTGTCTATTTTTTTATAACATTCCTTCGCGTATTTCCTGGAATGTTCAGTATATCCGTTTTTCTTGCTGTATTATGTATGATTCCAGTCGCCTATATAACTGAACGGTTTGTTATCAGGAGGCTTTACGGGGAATCTCTTGATTATGCCATAATAGCTACATACGCAGTACTTTTGATCGGGACTGATTTTATCAAATTTGTTTGGGGAAACGTGCCACAACAAGTCAGAGACCCTGTTGGTTTATCCATTTCGATTTTTGATTTCATAATACCTGTTTACCGGCTCGTTATAGTTGCCGTAGCCGTTATTCTATTTGCAGGCATTAATATATTACTCAGGACGACGATAACCGGGAAAATTGTTATCGCGGCTTTAGAAGATGACGAAGGCGTAAGGTGTTTAGGTGTGAATGTAAGTAAACACTTCTCTATCGTTTTCATATTTGGAACTCTTCTTGCGGTTTTAGGGGGTATATTGTATGCTCCAATTAGTGCAGCCGACCCTTACATGTGGCTGAGTATCCTTCTTATTGCATTCGCTGTGGTGATTCTTGGAGGTATGGGCAACCTCAACGGGACTTTCGTTTCTGCTTTCGTCCTGGGTATAATCATGGCTATCACAGGCCGATTTTGGTCTCAAGCTGCAGATACAATTGTCTTTGTAGTTATGGCTATAGTTCTGATTTTTAAACGAAGGGTGGCATAAGATAAGAAGTGAACTAGGTGTGGGAAGCGGGAGAAGCGACGCATTATGGTGTAACGTGATTGATCATGGAGAAGCGTGTGCGGTGATGGCGCCGTGCTATGCCGGCAATTACGCGCCGACTGTCACAGATAGACCGAAAACCTTGACCGGCATACTCGGTGTTGAGCATGATCCCGGCGTTGGTATGCTGCCAGCATGGAATTTGAAAAGAAGAATGGGGGTAGAATATTGACATGATAAAAGGTATTGGGCATATAGGGATCGTAGTCAAAGATATAGAATTGAGTCTTGCAGCTATTACTAAGGCGCTTGGCATTCCTACTCCTTTAATACGAGACGTCCGCGAAAAACAAAAGAAAGTAGCGTTGCTGCTGTTAAATGAGGTGGGATTGGAAGTGATTGAGGATTATAGTGGAAATGGAGAATTCGTGGAATTTGTGCATGATAGGGGCGACGCGATCCATCATTTTTGCCTACTGACGGACAACATTGAAGCTGACATAGAGGCTCTGAAAAAACGAGGAGTCGAAATGGCTGATGAGAGACCCAGGATTGGACTGCGAGGCAAGAAAGTTGCTTTTACCAAGCCGAGTGCACTAAATGGTATTCCATTTGAATTATCGGAGGAATAAAGGATAGATCCTGCAGTGAATGTGGACTAGACCAGTTTGATGGAGGAATACGGGCGATTTGAGCTGCTGACACCTTAGGAAGAGTCGTCATCCGGTTTGATTAAGGCCTTCGCGACAGGTTGTGGGTCATTACTGTTTCAAATAATTGTCTGTTTCGCGTCCCTCTCTGACCTGTCTATGATCAGGCTTCGAGTGAAAACAACAAATCCACGCCTGAAGGGAATGGCCAGGCCTGATCTCACGCGAAGCCGCTAAGACACAAGAGTTACATGGTATTAGCCATTCTTCCCCGGAGGGCGCCAGCGGCAATCCGGTTCCTTGTAAACTCTTTCCAGTGATCCCCCTTCTTCCCATGACCGGTTAATATGCAAATCCACCGTTTCCGGCGGACTTGGCGCTACTCACCCCGCACCCTTCTTTGCCAGGACACGTTTTTTCTCTTGTGCCTCAATGGATTTCAACTACAGTATGACCTTGCGCAAGTCGGAAAATCGGCTAAACAGGTCAAGACCAGACGGCTTGTTGATGCAGCCGCTCCGCGGTCTTGATTTGTTGCCGGCTTATCATGAACCGAGGAAAATTATGACCGCAGCCAACGATTTGAATTATTTTCTTTTCCCGCATATGACGCTTTCCGCGCATGATTGCAGGAACCTGTGGATTTTTCTGCCTCGTCTGAGCCTGTTGGAAATCGCCCGGCGGGCTTCGATTCCGGAATGGGCTCTGGAAAGGTTTTCCAGATGGCCTGTTTTGCGCGGCGAGGAGCTTTCGACCCTTATCGGCTCCTGCATCGAGGGATACCGAAATTTCGCCCAGGTTCATGGCGGCCCGGGGGGGATACTCGGTTTTCTCAGCCGGGCGCTCGACGAAATCGATGAACCCCGATACCGTATCCAGGAGAAAATCCGGGGGAGTTGTCCGCCGGACATGGGTCCCGCTCAAAAGGAGATCGTTCAGGCGGCGGTTTTTCTGGACATAGCCCGCGAACTGGACGAGAGGGAACTGGAGATCGCATCCGGCTACCCCCGTCTGAATGCTATCGAACAGGAATTTCGCGACATACTGGGTATCGAAGATGAGGAATCGGAGCGGGCGGAAACCAATCTCACCCCGGCGCTCGCACCGGACACAAACGGGCTGCTCTATATGCTCCCGAGGCGAATCGAAAGCTGGTTTCGCATGTTTTCGCTCCAGCCGCTTGAGAGTATGCCGATCTTTGTCGGCTGTTTTCCGGAGGTCATAGAGGAGGCCGTCGAGATGATCCGGACCGGATGCGAGCGGAATGGAAAGGAATTTTCAGCCGCCACTCACTCGCTGGGATCGATTCCCAGGCTGGACGGTCTGGGGAGCAAACAGTTCCTGACTCTCATCGAGGCGCCCGGAATGCCGGATCTTCTATCCTCCTGCCACCATGGCCTTGAAGATTTCATAAGAAGCGCGGCCAGGGGGGCAAACTTCGATGAACTGCAAGGCAAGGGCCGGTTGCTGCAAAGCGCTTTCCAAAGATTTGGCCGAAAATGCGAGGCGCCGCATGGCGATCAGGTTAGTCTGAATGTCACATTGGTGGGAAATGTCTCTCCTGGCGATGTTCTCGGCTTTCTCGGAACACCCCCCGGTTTTGAAGCCGGGGCCTGGACGCCGGTGTTTCTATGTATCGCAGCGGCCCCCACCGGCTGAACCCGACCGCGACTGATAGTCGCCGCAATAAATACTTACTTCTTTCGATGTTTTCCAGGCCGGTCCTCCTGGGCCGCTTTCGCTCCCGCCAGCAATGCCTTGCCCTGTCCGGACCGGGAAACCCGGGTCTCCCTGATCTGCTCTTTTCTCTTAATCTCTCCGTATTTTCCGAACCGTCCGCTCCTGGCCATCCCCACTCCGAAAAATCCCTCTAAGGAAGTTAAACTGTAGCTAAGCACCCGAAGTTGAATTATACCACCTTTTGAAATCTAGTTTGAACTTTCGTTTGGATTTCGGGACCGGTTCACGGTTTCAAAAGGAGCATTCATTTTGGACGTTGGATCTCTGGGATTCATTTTTGCCTGGACTTTCCTCTGGGATCTGCTCAACATCATAATAATCAATCTGGTCCTCTCAGGAGATAATGCGATCCTGATCGCCATGGCGCTCAGATGGCTCCCTCCGGACCTGAGGAAAAAAGGTTTTGTTTATGGCGCGGGAGCGGCGGTAGCGCTGCGAATCGTTCTTACCTTCATTATCGCACAGGTTCTTGCAGTTCCCTGTATCAAGCTGGCCGGCGGCATCGTGCTGCTCTGGGTGGCAGTCAAGCTTTTCGTGCAGGGGTTTCCCGGCGGTGAAGAAAGAGAGGCGGCGACTGTTCTCCAGGCGGTAAGGATCATGTTGATAGCCGATCTGACCATGTCGCTCGACAACGTGATCGCTGTCGCCGGCGTGTCTCACGGGAGTATCCTGCTGCTGGCCCTGGGGCTGGGTACGTCCATTCCTTTCGTAATCTTTACAAGCGGTCTGCTTTCAATGCTTATGGACCGCTACCCTCTTATAATTTACTTCGGGGCTGCAATACTGGGAAGGTTGGGTGCAGAGATGATGGTGACCGACCCGGTCCTGGTCCGTTATATCGATCTGCCCGCTTTTGCGCGCTATGGATTTGAGGCGCTTTGCGCAGCCGGAGTGATTTTCGCCGGCAGAATCTCTCTGAATCGCCTGATCCGGGCTGATGGAAGGATAGAGGGCGCCAGGCCTCCCACGAACGCCCAACGCGCCAGATAGACGTATCGCGCGGTCGGCCTGCCCGCTACGCGCTCGCAAGACGCAGAGTGGTTATTTTTTTCGGNNACTATATAAGTCTATCATACGAGGCGGTCCAGAGGAGAAATCGAGGAATGACATGGCGGTGCTAACCATTTCCAGAGATCTGGGCAGCGGTGGCCGTGAAGTCGGACTGATGCTTTCGAGCAGTCTGGGATACAGGTTCGTAGACCGGGAGCGCATCCTTGCCCGGTTAAAAGCGGCAGGCCACAAATGGCAGCAGTGGACCGAAGGACTCGATGAACATACCCCAAGGGTATGGGAAAAATATGACTGGTCTTACAGCGGCTTTGTGGCCATGGTACAGAGCGAGATATTGAACGAGGCCGCCTCCAATAGAGTGATCATCATGGGGCGAGGGGGCAATTACCTGCTCAAAGGGGTCCCATTTGCGCTGCGCGTCCGCATTGTTGCTCTCGTCGAAGAAAGAGTCGCGCGGGTTTCCGAGCGNNCGAAGAAAGAGTCGCGCGGGTTTTTGAGCGAGAGGGAATCGACGAGGATTCGGCCCGCTGGCTTATCGAAAGAACAGATCGCGAAAGGGCCGGTTTTCTGCTCACAGTTTATGGCCGGGACGGCAAAGACCCGGCCGATTATGATTGTGTTTTCGATTCCTCAGGGACGCCCGTTGACAGGATCGCCGCCGGCATAAGAGAACTTCTGGCCGAAAAAGACCTTCTCGTAGATGAAAGACCCATAAGCTCGTTAAAAATGAGGGCGCTGGCAGCGGATATTAAAGCGCGCCTTTACACCACGCTGCCGTTTTTCATGTCCACCCTGGAGGTGGAGTACGATGGCGAAGCCATTTGCGTGCGAGGGGTAGTGCGGCTGCCCAGAGAGCGTGCGTTGGTGATGAATGAAGCCGGGAAAATGGCCGGTGAGGCGCCTTTAAGGTTCGAGTTGAGATACAGGCAGTAGCCTTAGTCCGGAATGGGTCCATGTAACTCTGGCGTCTTCGCGTGAAATCCGGTGCAGCCATTAACTCCACGCTCCGCGAGGCGTTTATTGTTTTCACGCGAAGACGCGAAACAGACAATAAGTCAAACAAGTCTAATTAGACCTGTTTTGTCTTGCGCGGACAGTCTGGAGGGTGAGTAGGTCCAACGCTGTCTGCCAATACGAAATAATCAGCGTTACAGTGAACCAGGCCAATTCACGCAGTTGGGGGGGCGTTCTCCACGAAGCCCGGCCAGAAGGTTTTCTGCGGCCATAAGGGCCATTTTTGTGCGGGTTTCGATAGTGGCGCTCCCTATATGGGGAAGCAAAACCGCATTTTTCAGGTTTGCAAGACCCGTGCTTAATTCCGGCTCGTTTTCATAGACGTCAAGTCCGGCGCAGCGAATGCGTTCGTGTCTCAGCGCCTCAACAAGCGCTTTTTCGTCAACCACCGGGCCTCGGGCCGTATTGATAAGGCAGCCGGACGGTTTCATAATCTCCAGTTCCCGGCTTCCAATCAGGCGCCGGGTCGAAGAACTCAGGGGAACGTGGAGGGTAACGAAATCGGCTTCCCGAAGGAGTTCGTCAAATGGCATGTAGGAGACGTTCAGGTGCTTTTCCTGCGAAAGATCGAGGCGGGTCCTGCTGTGATAGAGTACCTTCATGTCGAATCCGCGCGCCCTCCTTGCCACTGCCTGCCCGATCCGGCCAAAGCCCACGATTCCAAGGGTCTTTCCGGTCACCTTCAAGCCCAGGAAGTGTAAGGGCGCCCAGTACTTGAATTCTCCCTCCCGGGTCATCCTGTCCCCTTCCACAATTCTTCGAGCACACGCCAGAATCAGGGCAAACGTGAGGTCGGCGGTTTCGTCCGTCAGGACCCCTGGAGTGTTTGTCACCGGAATTCTCCTCGCGGTTGCCGCCCCAATATCGATATGATCGAAGCCTACGCCGTTATTGGCGATCACCTTAAGGCCCGGCGCACGCTCAAGGACCTCTTTGTCGATGCGGTCGGTGATCGTGCATAAAAGCCCGTCCTTGTTTTCAACTCCTTTCAGCATCCTGGCGCGATCGATCGGTTGATCTTCGTCGTGTATCTCCACTGCATGGTCCAGGGTAATTCCGGCCAAAACTTCTTCCGGTATCCGAGCAGTGATAAAGACTTTCATTTTCTTGCCCTCCCACATGATATTGAACGGTCCGCAAGAATGTCCGGTCCATCCGCATCAAAGCACTCAAGTATATCTCATAACCGGCTTTCCATGATAGAATATAGTCCGCCCGCTGCGCAGAACAGGCGCAGGCGGCGAATGGAGGGGCGCACTCAATGGAACTGCTGGTTATCTTCGTGCAAAACATCGTGCCCATCTTTATAGTGGCCGGCATCGGGTTTCTGATCGTGCGCTATTTAGGGGCCGATGTCCGGACACTGTCCAGGGTTACCCTCTATGTGCTTACCCCATGCCTTCTTTTCGATGTGCTTGTCAATTCCAATGTCAGCGCCGGCGAGTTCGAACGGCTGACGCTGTTCGCGCTCTGCACGACACTCGGTATGGGACTGATCGCATGGCTTGTGACGCGTGTGTTGCGGATCGGCCGGGTAATGACCAGCGCTTTCATAGTCGTCGTGATGTTTGCCAACGGAGGCAACTACGGCCTGCCGCTCACCTTGTTCGTTTTTGGGCAGGAAGCGCTGGCGCGCGCCACAATCTATTTCGTCGTAAGCATTGTACTTACATACACTGTAGGCATTTTCCTGGCGTCCAGCGGGCGCAGGAGCTTCGGTGAAGCTTTATTGAGCGTGCTAAGAATCCCAAGCATTTACGCCTCGGCGGCAGCCGTCGTCGTGATTCTCACTGGCGTCGTGACTCCATCTTTTCTGATGCGCCCCATCAAACTTCTTGGAAATGCGGCCATCCCAGTTATGATCTTAGTGCTGGGGATGCAGTTGGAACGGGCGGCAAAGCCCGCCGGTTTGCGATTGGTCGGGTTGGCTGTGGGGCTTCGGTTGGTCGTCTCAGCGCTGCTGGGCCTTTTATTAGCACACTTCCTGGGGCTCGGCGAGGCCGCCCGGCAGGCGGGCGTCCTCCAGTCAGCGATGCCGGTGGCGGTTGTCACCACAATCCTGGCCGTAGAGTTTGAGGTCGAGCCGGCGTTTGTAACAGGCGTGGTCTTCCTTTCCACCATCCTCAGTCCGTTCACGCTCACTCCGCTGATCGCTTTGCTCAAATGAAGACGAATTGTGGAGTCGCAGAGTTGGAAGAACGCAACAATGAAAGGCGTTGCGCGTGACATCCATCTTTCAACTGGTTATGAGCGCCTTTTGGAAGTATAGTCAACCCCTTCCCGTTTTGGCGCCTTCGCGCAGGCGCCAGGTTGAGGGCAACGTTCTATGACCGGAATGTTCAAAATCGCCCTGAAGCTGCTTGTAAACGACCGTGGAAAATTCGCCGCGCTCATCGTGGGAATAACTTTCGCCATCTTTCTTATCGTCCAGCTCTCTTCGATATTTTCCGGCATTCTGGCCAAGGCGTCGGCAAATGTCATAAATATCGGAGCCAGGATCTGGGTCATGGACCTCTCGGTCAACAACCCCCTCAACGCCATTCCTATGCCTGACTATGTGCTGGACGCGGTCCGCAGCATGGATGGCGTAAAATACGCCGTGCCTCTCTATTCGGGCGTAGCTCTGGTCAAATTGAAAAGCGGCGCCTACCAGCCGTCGACCGTCCTGGGACTCGATGACGCCAGCCTCTTGGGCAGACCTTACCTGATCGAAGGCAGAATCGAAGATATTTATAGCGATAACGCCTTTATCATCGTCCGGGACCAGGAATTTTCCAAATTGGAAGCACCCGCCATTGGAACAACCTTCGAAGTAAATGACCACCGGGGGGTGATAGTGGGCATCGCACGTGTGACTACCAGCGGCCTGTTCGGGATTCCAACTCTTTTCACCACTTACAGCCGCGCCCTCCAGTATTTGCCAAACACTCGGTTCACCATTGCCCACGTCCTTGTTGAACCAAAAAGTGAGGCCGACATCCCTGGGATAAAAAATCAAGTTGCAAAGATCGGGTACCTGGGGTTGACCGATCTGGAATTCCAGGAAAAGATCGCCGACTTCTACAAGTACAAGACCGGGGCGGGGGTCAATATCCTCATTATGATGATTATAGGCTTCCTTGTCGGCCTGTCCATTTCCGGCCAGACTTTCTATACTTTCGTTCTGGAAAACCTCGAGAAGTTCGGGGCGCTCAAGGCCATCGGGGCCAGGAACTCTCAACTGATTTGCATGATCCTTTTCCAGGTGTCGTTCGCATCATTTATCGGATACGGCCTGGGCGTGGGCAGCAGTTCCCTGCTCATTGCCGTCGGGAAAAAATACATCCCTGACTATACAGCCGACATCGGCTATTGGAACCTCGGGCTGGCGTTCTTTCTGGTGCTTGTAATCGCCGGCGTCTCGAGCCTGCTGGCGGTCAGAAAGGTCATCAGGGTGCAACCCTTTGATATCCTGAGAGGTTAGCATGACCGAGGCGGCGGTGAAAGCGACCGAACTGGAAAAATCGTTCGGGGAAGGGGCGGCCAGGACCTACGCCATAAGGGGCATTAGTTTCGAAGCTTATTTTGGAGAGATGCTCTACTTCGTCGGTCCGTCGGGCAGCGGCAAAACGACCCTGTTGAGCATGATTTCCGGCATTCTCAAACCCGATTCCGGCGTAGTCAAGGTGGAAGGAAAGGACATCTGGGGCCTTAGCGCTAATGAGATCGCCGATTTCAGACTAAATAAGGTCGGCTTCGTCTTTCAGGACTACCACCTTTTCCCGAAGCTTAGCACCGTTGAAAATGTTGCGATCCCTCTGATTCTCAAGAAGCAGGACTGGGAGCGGTCCCTGGAGACCGCAATGGAATTTCTTGAAGTGGTGGGGCTCACGGACAGGGCCTCGCTTCCGCCGGTCAAGTTGAGCGGAGGCGAACAGCAGCGCGTGGCGATAGCCCGGGCCATTGTCAGCCGTCCGGACATCCTGATTTTCGACGAGCCGACCGCTTCGTTGGACGGACTCACCGGCAAAAGGATTCTCGAATTCGTGAAAGAAAACATCCTCAATGACAAAAGGTGCATTTTGATTGTCACCCACGACAGCAGAATATTCGAGTTTGCAGATCGTATAATCGGGATGGAAGACGGCAGGATAGTGAAAATCACGAGCGGAGGGGAAATTGAGGGCTAAATTGCTGTTGGTTCTGGCTTTCTTGGGCATTCTGGGGGGCTTTGCCAGCGCATATCTGCTCGGCGCCAGGGAACAGCCCCCGCCGCCTTTGTTTACTCCTGCCCAGAACCCGTACGCAAAGGGTGTTTACGCCAACGGAATAATCGAAAGCTACCAGTCAAACGGCGCCAATATCAATATATTTCCCGAAGTCCCCGGAACCATCACTCAGATCCTCGTCGCCGAAGGCGCCGCAGTGGCTCGTGGGACGCCGCTGCTGCTGATCGACGGTTCGATCCAGAAGGCGGTTGTCGAACAGCAAAAGGCCCAAGCCGGAGCAGCCCTGGCTTTACTCCAGGAACTCAAAGCGCAGCCGCGAAAAGAAGTCCTCGAGGTCTCAAAGGCGCAGGTCGAAGTTGCAGCCGCCAACCTGAAGACTTCTCAGGACCAGTTGAGCAAGCAGAAAAAGTCATTTGAGCTGGACCCTCAATCGGTAAGCAGGGACCAGTTGGACAATGCAGAGAATGCGGCGAGGGTTGCCAAAGCCAATCTGGACAACGCTCAGCGTCAGTATGAACTGACTAGGGCAGGCGCCTGGATCTACGACATCCAAAACCAGCAGCATCAGTATGAGGCTCTTATAAAAACCTATGAGTCCGGCAGCGCCCTGGTTGGATAAATATACTATCCGGGCGCCGGTTGACGGGGTCGTAATCGCGGTCAACGCCGCCGCAGGCAGCTTTATATCAACACAGGGCGCCTACGGGACTTACACGGAGGGTTTCGGCCCCGTTATCGTAATGGCGCAGTCCGATCCCTACTTTCAAGTCCGATGTTACATCGACGAGATCCTCATCCCCAAGCTTCCTCCTCCCGCGCAGATGAACGCCAGGATGTTCGTGAGGGGGACGGAAACCAGCATCCCGCTGGAATTCGTGCGAGTGCAGCCTTATGTGACTCCTAAAATCGAATTGTCGAATCAGAGGAACGAAAGAGTGGACGTAAGGGTGCTGCCTGTAGTGTTCCGGTTCGCAACGCCAAATGAAACTCATGTCTACCCTGGGCAGCTTGTGGACGTTTACCTCGAAGCGAAAAGCGGTGAGTAGGCCAATGTATGCTCATATTTTCCACGCTCCGCGAGGTATGAGTCAATCGTTCATTTTTGAAGGAATTCTTTCTGCAAGCCGTCTCTGCGTCTCAGCGGCGCATCTTTTTATTTTCTGCGCCCTGTTCACAGCGGGTTGTGCGGTTGGGCCTGACTTCGTACGCCCCAAACCGCCGGCGGTGACACAATACACCCACGAGCAGGCGCCGCAACAAACGGCGGAGGCCGACGGTCAGGCGCAGCGCTTAGAGATGGGCGCAACAATCGCCGAAGACTGGTGGCGTCTCTTCAACTCCCCCGAACTTGACGCAGTGGTCAGGAAAGCGATCGATGAAAACCGTAGTCTCCAGTCGGCCCTGGCGCGTTTGCGCCAAAGTCAGGATAACCTTTGCGCAGGGTATGGCGTATTTTTCCCCCAGATTAACGCCGGTTTCAGCGCCACGCGGCAGAAGTTTTCACCGGCAACCTTTGGATTCTCAGCGCCCAGTTCCATTTTCAACCTCTTCACGCTTAGCGGCACAGTCACTTATGTTCTGGACGTATTCGGCGGGCAGCGCCGCACGGTGGAGAACCTGGCCGCGCAGGCTGACTATCAGAGGCAGACCGCTCGGGCCGCATCTCTCACGCTTGTGGGCAATGTAGTCAACACCTCTATCGCCGGGGCTGCCTACCGGGCGGAAATCGAAGCCACGGAACAGATCGTCGTATCCCAGAAAAGACAGCTAAGCGTCACGGAAAACCAGGCGAAAGCCGGAACAGTCCCGTATTCTAATGTTCTGGCGATCCGGGCGCAGTTGACCGCTGCCGAGGCGACCCTGCCGCCGTTACAGAAAAGCCTCAGCCAGACGCGGCATCTGCTCACGGCCCTGGTGGGACAAACCCCGGAGCAGTGGGCGCCGCCGCCGCTCGATTTGACCAACTTTACCCTTCCGGTTGAACTTCCGCTGAGTCTGCCTTCCGAACTGACGCGCCGCCGGCCCGATATTCTGGCTGCCGAGGCGCAACTGCACAGCGCCAGCGCCAACATAGGGGTTGCGACCGCTGCCTTGTTCCCAAGCGTCACCTTAAGCGGCAACTACGGGCCGACCAGTACGGACATCACTAAACTCTTCATCCCCGGCGCCGATGTCTGGTCAATAGGCGCCAATCTTACCGCCCCCATATTTCGCGGAGGGACCCTGTGGTTTCAACGGCGCGCCGCCATCCAGGCCTATCAGGCGTCACTGTCGGATTACCAGCAGGCCGTGGCCGCCGGTTTCCAGCAGGTGGCCGATTCCCTGCGCGCATTGGAATTCGACGCCGAAACTCTCGCGGCTCAATCCGAATCGCTTGCAACCGCTGCGCACACGCTAAGACTTGTGGAGACGAACTACAGGGCGGGGCTGGCCAATTATCTGCAGGTCCTTTCCGCCGACAGCCAGTATCAGCAAGCCAGGCTGGGCTTTGTCCAGGCGCAGGCGCTCCGCCTGCAGGACACCTCGGCCTTGTTTGTCGCCCTGGGCGGTGGCTGGTGGGAAGGCGCTAAGACCGGATTCGCCACAGTCGCCCATGTCCCTGCGGGACACACTAAACCATGAAAAGACACGTAGAGTGGGCTAAGCGCGGCGCAGCCCATCAAGTTTTGTTGAAGACGGGAATTGGGAAACTCTCGGCCCCATATTGATTTCCTGCACGTCTTGCTTCGGCTATGAATATTTCTTCCCAAGTTCCTCCAGGCCTGCCTTCTCGAGTTCCTCCGGCGTCATAGCGACCTGGAATTTTACGTCGGCTTTGAAAGTAAGAAACCAGGGCTCGGCAAATGCCGGAATTTGGGAAGGGTCAACCAGGTTTATGACCAGTATTGCTCCGCGCTGCCCGTCCTGTTCGGTGAAATAAACGGCTTCCGGTTTTGCATCCTCTAGGATGCGGCGCACCTTTTGGCCCACGACGCCGTCCCTGACCGCCTTGTTGAACTCATCATGAGGCAACTTGACGCTTAAAAGCATTCGCATAGTCATCCCTCCACAATTGAAGTTACGAACAAATCCCCCTGCCCGAACAAGAGGACAGGGGGGCATAATAAAACGCTATTGATTTGCGTGACGAATTTATCGTTTGCCTCCACCGCCGTGACCGCCGCCGTGACCACCGCCATGACCGCCGCCATGACCACCACCATGGCCGCCATGACCG
>PLSV01000387.1 GCA_003165235.1 Syntrophobacteraceae bacterium | reverse complement strand
TACGGCATCGTCAAACAAAACGACGGTTTTGTTTACGCCGCCAGCGAGCCGGGGAAAGGGACCACGTTTAAAATCTGCCTGCCGCGGTTCGAGGCTGAAAGCGCACAGGCGCCCTCTGAGGAGGCAGCCGGCAAGCTCCCCACAGGCACGGAAACCATCCTGCTGGTCGAAGACGATGAAGGGATCCTGAACCTCAGCAGGATGATTCTCGAAAATCTGGGCTACACGGTCTTAGCAGCGTCGGCGCCGGAATACGCCATTAATGTTGTCGAAGATCATCCGGAAGATATTCACCTGCTTATCACTGACGTGGTGATGCCGGGGATGAACGGCCGAGAGCTGGCCGAACAGCTTGGCGCCATCCGCCCGAACCTCAAGCGCCTTTATATGTCGGGCTATACCGCCGACCTGATAGCTTATCGCGGCATTCTGGACGAAGGAGTGAATTTCATCCAGAAACCCTTTAGAAGCGATGAGCTTGCCGCAAGGGTCAGACAAGTCTTGGACCACCTGGAATAGATAGCTGAAAGATCGCGCCGGAATTGCGCTCCTCGCCTTGCCAAATATTTAATTCGCCCCGCTCACGTCATCAGCATTGGAAGGGTCTATATCGCAACGAGGATGGTTTGGATACGACTCCGGTTGAAAACATTGCTCTAAACGACAACGTCCTGCAAAAGAATATTGGTTCAAAAATCAAGATGCTCGTAGTATATCTCAACATGCTATGGTTGTACTGATCGCCTTTGCGCCGCCCGAAATAGGGCGAAGTCTAAACAGATCTGCCGGTTCAGGGGAGGAGCGAGTCCGGAACCGCCGAAGCGTTTAACGCCTGTTGATTATCCCTGCACAAGAATCTGAAGCCAACCTTTCATGCTGGGAGGCCGTACGACCATGTCCAATACGTTTACACGTCTTTTTGCTCCTTTGGAAATCAAACATCTTACTCTGAAAAACCGTATCTGCATGTCCCCGGTGAGCACCAATTTTGCCACTCCCAGGGGGGAGGTGACTCCGCGCCTTCTGGATCACTATGGGGCGAGGGCGCGTGGGGGGGCAGGGTTGATAATCGTTGAGGGAACTTGTGTCCACCTCAGCGGCAGGGCCTTCGTGAACCAACTCGGGGCTTATGAGGACAGTTTCATTCCAGGGCTGGAGAGTCTGGCCCGGACTATCAGGGCCAATGGCGCCTCGAGCATCATCCAGCTTCACCACGGCGGACGGCAGGCCAACCCGAAGATCTCCGGCATTCAGCCCCTTGCTCCTTCGGCTGTCGCCTGTCCTATATCTCGGGTCATGCCCAAGGAGATGCCCCATCAGGAGATCGCCGAAATAAAAGAGGCCTTCATCGAAGCTGCCTCCAGAGGCAAAGAAGCAGGGTTCGACGGGGTGGAGTTCCACGCCGCCCACGAATATCTGATCTCTGAGTTTCTCTCACCGTACACCAACAAGAGAACCGATGGGTACGGCGGGCGCCTGGAAAACCGGCTGCGGCTGCTCGTCGATATAATCCGGGGCGCCCGGCTGAAGCTGGGGCCCGATTTTATAATCTCCGTGCGAATGAATGGCGATGACTACATACCCGGGGGCCTGACCATCGATGACGCAATTGAGATAGCGAAGGTGCTGGAAGCCGAGGGCGTAGACATTCTCAACGTATCGGGCGGCGTCTACGTAACGCCGCATCTGATCATCCCCCCACTGCCTCTTGGCCCGGGAGTCCATCTCCATCTTTCCGCCGCCATTAAGCGCGCCGTGGGTATTCCGGTGATCGGAGTGGGACGGATCACCACGCCGGAATTTGCCGAACGCGCTCTGGCGGAGGGTAAGGCAGACCTAGTGGCGCTGGGTCGCGCTCTTGTTGCCGACCCCGAGTGGCCGAAAAAGACCTTCGAGGGCAATATAGGCGATATTCGGCCGTGTCTGGGTTGTAACCAGGGATGCATCGACAACCTGCTGCGGCAGAAAGACACCACCTGTACATTGAACCCTGCGGTGGGACGAGATCGGGATTATGCGCCAGCAGCAGCGGAACATCCTCAAACTGTAGTAGTAGTTGGGGGAGGACCGGCAGGAATGGAGGCGGCCCGTGTAGCAGCGCTGCACGGGCACAAAGTGTTCCTTTACGAAAAGTCGGAACGCCTGGGAGGCCAGATCAATCTCGCCGGCGTCTCTCCCCACAAGGAATCCTTTCAGGGGGTGGCGCGGTACCTGGAGGGGCAACTGAAAAGCCTGAATGTCGCCATATGCCTGGGTGTTGAAGCGGACCGCCGCCGCATCCTCGACCACAGGCCCCAGGTTGTCATTCTGGCCACCGGGTCTGTCCCGGCGCAGCCCCCTATATCCGGTCTCGATGGACCCCGTGTGGTGGGTGCGCATGACGTGCTCGCAGGCCGCGTGGGGACCGGTTGTAAAGTGGTGGTTCTGGGCGGCGGGATGACCGGTTGCGAGACGGCCCATTACCTGGCCGGGTTGGGCAAAGAAGTCGTGATTCTGGAGCAGTTCAAGCGGGCGGGTCAGGATATTGGACCTGCTCGCCGCTCCCTGTTGTTCCAGGCCCTCAAGGAGGGGAATGTGCGCATCCTGACGAGCTGCGCAGTTCATTCCATAGAAGAAGACCGGGTGAACTACCTCAAGATATCCGAAGAGCCTCCTGTGCCTGAGGCCCTGTCCGGGATAGACACCTTCGTCAATGCGCTGGGCGTTCGTCCATTCGATCCACTGTCGGAGGAGCTTAAAGATTACGGCGGCCGGCTGGAGGTGATCGGCGACGCCCGCTCGACGGGAACATGCCTGCAAGCCATCGCCCAAGGGGCCGCGACGGCTCTTTCCATCTGAGACTAAGTTGCGCTCAAGTTGAAGCAACCGAAAAGAGCGNNATGTGTAAGCGCGAACCCGAACGAAGTGAGGGTTCGGGGGGCAAATGTCCCCCAACCCCCGAGCTTTTCAGCTTTTTTTGGTACTCTCTTGAACGCAACTGCGTATGATCTCATCAGGGAGACCCTGCGCACACCGTTGGGGGGCGCCGGTGAGGCGGAGCCGCTCAAGCCGTTTCTTGACCTCTATTTCCCCTGGGCCGGCATCTTCGACCCTCGGCGGGATCCCTTTTTGATCTCTCATGTTTTACGATGCTGCGGCGCTTTGCTCCCTTGCAGACGCGTGTCTTCCTTCTTATGGGGCACTGTTTTAATGTAGCCCGGAGCAGTTCAATGAAGCGGTTTGTCGCCAATTCCCGATTGTCCGCCTGGCTGAGGGTCTGCTGAGATGTGACTCGGAGGAGGCCGTTTTTGCCGATGCGGCTGCCGGGGCGGTTAGTGATGATCTCTTTGTCTTCATGGGAAAGGTTTTGCGAGTTTACCATGTCGAACCAAAGAGTCGCTTTGCTGCTCACTTTTCGCCAGCGGGTCTAAGTCCTTGCCGGCCAATAATTTCTGAAGTATCTTGAAGAAAGAAAAGGGCATAAGTCAATGATCCGATCTTTGTGGTGACACGCGGTCAGTTGATTGGAAGGCGGTAAACATATGGGCGCCACTTTAACGATACGTGAAGATTTAGCCAGAAGACTGGAGTCCCTGGCGAAAACTACCCACCAGTCTGAGTCTTCCCTTGCATCCCAGGCCATTGAGGATTTTTTGACGATTCAGGAATGGCGTATAAGGGCAATAGAGGAAGGTATTGCTGCTGCAGACAGGGGAGATGTCGTAAGCCATGAAGAGGCGCTTGCCGAACTGAAAAGATGGGGCAAGCATGCATCTTGAGTGGGCGCGGCCTGCGCTCCGGGATATCAAAGAGGCTGGAGATTTCATCGCATCCGACTGTCCTCATGCAGCGGAGCGGATGGCTGAAAGAATACAGGAAGCAGTAGAGTATTTGCTGGAATGTCCAAACATGGGCCGGCCGGGACGTGTATCAGGGACAAGAGAACTTGTCGTATCCGGCACGCCTTTTGTCGTTGTCTATCGTGCAGGAACGACAACCATTCAGATATTAAGAATCCTTCACCATGCGAGAAATTGGCCCAGGGTGTAATGCGCTCGGCGGAGCGTACAATGCCTCACGCGAACGCTCATCGCGCATGATATACTATCCAGCGGTCGGCCTTCGCGCTACGCGGCGTACATCGCGCAGGGTTGTTTATACGTCTGTCATACGAGGAAGAAAAATGGCCGGGGAGCAGTGAGCGCCTAATCCTCGACGGGAATCCCTTGCGACGCCCCACTTTTCAGTGATCCGCGCCTTTTTTTCTCCTCCATGCGGCGGCGCTTCGCTCCCTTGCAGACTCGTGTATTCCTTCTTATTGGATACTGCTTCAAATTGAGGATATCGAACCAGAGTGTAAGTCTGCTGTTCACCTTTTTGACATTTTAGGTAACTTAACTCGGCCACGACGGCCGGATGACGGCGGTTTCCCTTCAACGTAACCCGGCTGCTCACCTTGTTAACGTTCTGGACTATTTAATAGGGGCCTTTTGGCTAATCCGGGTATTATTTCCATGGCGCCCGCAAGCGTCCCGCGTGTTTGCTCGTCAGCTTCAGTGACCGATTAAGGCAGCAATAGTTGACCCCAGTGATGCTACTGCTTCCGCTTAGGAATTCGTGTCTCCCAGGATTTGGGCTCATGGTGAAGATGCATGACGGCAATTATGAGTAGGTTGATAGCTCCATTTCTTCCGAATTTCTTCTGTTTCGCACATACCTCGGATACCAGGTCGTGAAGGCCGCCGCTCCGATAAGGAAGGCATGCGTAACGACCTCATAACCCCACTCGGGCAGAAAGAAATGCTCAATCTTCCCCCAGGTCAAGACGGCGTTAACGGTGAAGACCAGGGCCCAGGCCGATGTTATGATGACGTTGGTCCTGATGAAAAGCGGGTTGTCCCATAGCGATGGATCGGTATGTTCCCGGGCATAATCCAGGGAGAATGGTTTCTTCAGGGCGATGGTCATCCAGGAGGAAACAGCCAGTGTCGCATTGGCGAGTATCCCCATGTATTTTGCGGTCCACACGTCGTTGAGCAGCACCACAGCTATGGTGGCGCTGGTGAAGAAGAGCAGGCCTGCCCACAGGATGACGCCACGGTGGAGCCGGGCGACACCCATGATGACGCTCAAGACCAGCGCAACTATCAACCCAAGCTTCAGGCGAAAAAGGCTGTCGCGGGCGATGATAAGAAACGAGAGCCAGGGTGCGAAAGCCAAAAGCAGCTTGAAAAACGACATACGCCACCTTCCTGTAAGCAACAACGCGCAGCAGACTGCGTGCGTATCCGGAATAATGCATCAGGTTGCAAATCATGCGAACGAGGTCTTGCATTATACGCGAGCACAGGCCTCTTTGCCTAATCCTCGATGAGTACTTTTTTTGACCTCTCCTGTTTTTAAATGCCGTGCTGCTTTTTTTCTTCCAAGCCGCAGAGCTTGGCGCCCTTGCTGACTCGTGTCTTCTTACGTAGAGAAGAGATTTCTTCGCCTGAATCCCTCTGCACAAATCCTATACGGTAGGATTGTCAGCGCTTCCCGTCTCCAGCCGGAAGGGTAAATGGATCTTCCTCATCGCTAAACCGCCGGGCGCCTGGGTCTGGTGGACCGGGTTGTTGGGAGTCGCATGACTCTTCATGAATGGTCATGCATTCCCACATTTCATTCTGATGCAACCATATGGGGTCTGCGTTTATGCATATGAATTCATCGACATCCATACCGTCAATGGTCGGTGGGCGCTTAACGCGCTTCTGCTTTCCATTGATGAAGATGGTCATATATTCCTTTTGGCGGCGTCTTTTCTCAGCTTTTTCGGCAGAGGCGAGTTTTCGTTTGTTCTTTCTCATAATTTTCCCGTCGCCAACGGACTGCGTTTCAGCCGCCCTGCGCAACGCAGCGTAGCAGGGTCGGCTGGAAGCAATCGTGGGTTTGGCTTTGCATCCAACTTCCGGCTTATCATCAGCCTGGAGAATTGAGAGAGCATGAATTCAAAAGTGATTGTCAAAAAGCCCCTGTGGCGCCTATTTTCTGTTATTCCTGTTCGACGGAAGACTGTTTAGCCTGTATTGACGCGGTATTCTGCCGGCTGGAGCCTGCAACCGCTTTCACTGCAATATCCTGCACTTTGCCGTATGCGCTTTCCAATTGCTCGGTTAGTTTATCAATCTGCCTTTTCTGTGTGGCGATTAGCTGTTCAAAAGCATCGAGCCTTGCTTGAAGAACGTTTTTCTCGCCTTCAAACCCTTTCACGAGCAGTTGTTCATTCTTAGACGCCTCAGCAGTGAGCTTCGTGGTTACTTCCTGGACCGCTTTGTCCACCGCTCTTTCGAGTTCCCTCGGAAACACGTCCACTTTAGCCTGCAAGCCATTCATCACCTTTTCTCGTTCCTCTACCGCCTGTTCCCGCTCCTGGATCTCGATTTCCTTGCCCTTTGTTTGTTTATTAAATTCTTCCCGCTTCTCCTGAAGCTCCTTTTCAAGCTTATTGATTTCATCGGTGAGTTTATTGATCTTCTGCTCCTTTTCGCGCTCGAACTTATAATCGTATTCCTCTTTTTCGCGCCGCCGTCTCTTGTCCTCCTGTTCCTTGTTGTCTTTCATCTCTTCGGTATGTTGTTTCTTCTGATTTTCCCAGTCGGCCTTTGTCTGGTTTATCTCCAGTTCAAGCAGTTCTTTGCGCCGCGCCATTTCGTTATCGAACACAACTCTCTGCTGTTTTTGCGCTTCCAGAAGAGCCGCCAGGGTGAAAGCGGATTTTTCTATTTCGAAAAGTTCCTGCAGTTCTGCCTCCTTTATCTCGATCGCTCTTTTCAGCTTATTGTAACGTTCGGTTTCTCCCTCGAGTTTGAAGGCAATATCAGTCAAAGCCTTACTGGTTTCGTTCTTCAGCTCGTTTAAGGTTTTGATCACCTTGTCTGTCGTGAGCGTGTCACTCGTTTGTATAACCTCTTGTTTTTCCCGTTCAGCCTTTGTTTTCTCAGGCTTGAGTTCCGTTTGCGCGCGAGTTTCAAGGACTTTGAGAAGATTGTTGTATGCGTCAAGTATTTCTTTCTTTGTGCTGGACGCGGTGATGTCGGCTTTAGTGTCCATGTGTTCCTCCATGATTTTGGCTTAAGAGGATCTCATCGGAGTGTTGAAAAGCTACAAAACCTATGATTGCTTTCAGGTTAATTTCCATCTTGCCTGTAAGATATGGATTATGCTGTAATAAATGGATATTACTCTTTCTGTGTTTCAATTTTTCTCTTCTCCGGTTACGCCGCATTCCGCCATGTTTTGCGTCCCGGCGCTCGCATCTTTACCGGACAGCATTTTGGCAGACTCTGCAAGTCGTTGCAAGAAATTCAGTGGCGCGTCAACCATATATCCTCTTCTAATTTTTACTATTTCCTCCCCGCTGCCGGTTCCAGTTCACAGCNNTCACAGCTTTCGCCGATCCGACCTGCGGGGCCTCCTTTCGCCTTATCCTCGTATGGATTTGGATCTCCCTTGTTCCACTTGACAGGAATGGCCCACAGATCACAATATATTGTAAAGGAGCAAACCATGGCAAATCCGTTCGTGCATGTTGAGTTGCATACGCAGGACCCGGAGCGGGCAAAGAAGTTCTACAAGGAATTGTTTGACTGGAAGCTCGAAGATATGCCAGGCATGAACTATACCATCATCAATGTGGGAGAGGGGACGGGTGGAGGCATAATGAAGAGCCCCATGCCGGATGCGCTGCCCCAATGGGCGCCCTACGTCCTGGTGGACAACATTGCAGTCTTTACTGAGAAGGCGAAATCCCTTGGCGCCACGATCCTTGCCGATGTCACCGAAATTCCCGGCATCGGAAGTTTCAGCATGTTCCGCGATCCGACCGGCGCGGCCTTTGCGCTCTGGGAGCCCAAAATGCCCGGATAGACTCCCGTGGTTTCTCTGCTAATTCTCGACCGGGATTCTTTTCGACCCCTCATGTTTGAGTAAGCCGGCAGCATCTCCTGGCGGCGCCGGTCAATAGGCCTCAACAAACCGCTCGGTTCGTTGCTGTATCGCGGCCGTAAAAGGTAACGATGATTGGGCCAAATCAATCTTCGCCAAGTTTACTTTTTCAATCCGCAGAAGCGCCGCCTTCTTATCCAGCCCACCGGCATAGCCCGTCAGGTCCCCGTTAAAACCCACAACTCTGTGACAGGGAATCAGGATAGAGATCCTATTATGCCCGACAGCGCCGCCTACGGCTTGGGCCGACATTGCGGCTAAGCCCCGGGTCTGAGCAATGTATTTTGCAATCTGCCCATAGGTGACAACTTGCCCCATCGGGATTTTCAAAAGGATATCCCATACCGTTTTTTGAAAGGATGACCCTGGAGGAGCGAGTCGGACATCGAGCGCACTGGCTTTACTCGAAAAATAACGCGCGAGATGGCGCCGCAGCGCCTTGAAAATGGGATGATCAGGTTCGCTGCCCCAGTGCGCTGTTTGGGGCGGATAATATTTTTGGCCGGTAAACCACAGGCCGATGAGAGCCTCATCTTTCACTGCGGCGGTCATAGCTCCTAACGGAGTATCGATTGTGCAGGCGTAGATCATTTCAAGAACTTCCTCTCTGATTTTCAAGCTTATTTGGAAGAAAATTCCACAACAACATGGTTGCATACGAACGCCAGGGACTCCACGTCTGCGATAGTTTCAATATTTCGTGTGGAGGTCGATCAAAAAGCGCTTTCTTGATCCCGTGGTCGGTGTACGGAAAGGCATCCGGCCAACCGAGCGCCCGCATCGCAATATATTGGACCGTCCAGGGACCAAACCCGGGCAATTTACGTAGTTTTTTCATCACATCTCCCGGGTTTGCACTGTAAGAAAGCGTGATGGAACCGGTCGCCAAAGCTTCCGCCAGGGCCAGAGTCGCGCGGGCCTTGCCACCGAATATGCCAATCGGTCCCAAATGATTTTCGATCGCAGCTCCAAGGGCGCAGATTCTATCAGGGTGAGGGAACGCAAAAGCAAGCTCTTCAAAAGGGGTATCCATTTTTTCACCGAGGAGATTAACCAGCCGCATGGCCAGGGCGCCGGCCGCCTTTATGCTTACCTGTTGGCCCAAAATGGCCCGCACCGACATTTCGAAAGGGTCGAAGCATCCCGGAACCCGAATCCCGGGCACGCAGATATTTGGTGCAAGCTTGTTCATGGCGGCTAGCTTCTCGTATACTTTTTCTGGGCTGCAGTTTACGTCAAACAGATGCCTGATCTTCGCCAGCACCTGGGACAAAACGGGTAATAACGTCGTCGCAAGGGTTACGGAAAGAGTATTTCTTGTTGGCCGGTTCGCCACCGAGATCCAGCCGTAATGGATCGTTTCGCCCTTTTTGATAGCTACCGTGCGGCGGTAAGTATCTCCAATCACGCTCTCGACCCCCCGAATAGCCCGGGCGGCAAGAAAGGAAATCAGGGTGTCCCAGGCATATGGCGGACGATAGCCGAGCGATAAGGTAATCCCGTTATGGTTCTCCTCCATGCTCCGGCCTTTCTTCCGGAGTTCGTTCGGCGTGAGTTGGTAATGTTTTTTGAACAGATCGTTAAACCGGCGAATGCTGCCGAAACCTGCGGCCATCGCCACATCGGTCACTGTGAGCTGCGTGTCTGCAAGCAGGCTTTTGGCCAAAAGCAACCGCTGAGTTTGAAGATATTGCACGGGCGATACGCCGTATTCGGCAAAAAAGACGCGGCGCAGATGACGGTCCGTGATTTTTAATATAGCCGCCAGTTCCGAAATTCTGCGGGGGGTCGGGCAATCTTCTTCCATAGTCAAGGCAGCGCTTCTCGCGAGCCGATGAACCGAATCCACCGGGGCCAAACCCGGCGCCAGTTCCGGGCGGCATCTGAGG
Source organism: Syntrophobacteraceae bacterium (assembly GCA_003165235.1). Lineage (GTDB taxonomy): Bacteria > Desulfobacterota > Syntrophobacteria > Syntrophobacterales > Syntrophobacteraceae > SbD1. Next base: position 6,566 of record PLSV01000387.1, on the reverse strand, counting down.
CACGGCCTGTACCCAGTCGCCTCTGCCGCCGCCGCACTGACAAAAAAAGCGCAGTTTCCCTCCTTAGGAAGTTTCACCCGACAAATGGGGCGGCAATATATGCCGGTAGAAGAAACTCCGCAAAAGAAACGACCGTCAAAGCGGGCATCGTGGGCCTGCATGGCGGCATAGCAGCCTTTGTCATCCAAAGGTAGTCCGGGTGATCTGGTTTTCGTCATGTTCATTTCCATCTTCTTATTATAGCTATGGGCAGAAAAACTACTCGCCGTTTTCGGACATGGATAAAAATCAATCCCGAGAGCCTCTTGCAAAAGTACTTCAACGTCATTCCGGCGAAGGCCGGAATCCAGGTTTTTCAAGGTCTTTTGAACCTCGGATGTCACCGGGGTGACGGTTTTGTTGAGTTCTGCGAGAGGCTCCTGATTCTAACGGATTTTGGGTTTTTCTCAGTTTCCAAGATCAGATGGCGAGTAAGCCGGGGGGATTCACTCGCGAGGAAGGAAGCCTGATAAGCGATAGCAAGGCAGGGTACGGAACAATTCGTCAGTGAACGGGGTCTTGCGCCATGATTAACTCCAAGCGCCCTGACCCGTACTATCGGGCTCTTTTGCGCCTAATCCTCTAATGGGGCCCTTTTCGACCTTTCAGTTTTCAAGATGCCGCGCTGGTTTTTTTCCTCCAGGCGGCGGAGTTTCGCCCCTTGGGCAATCGTGACTTCTTCTTTATCGGGATCTGTTTTGCTGCATCCCGCAGCAGTTCAACGAAATGCTCCATAGCCAATTCGCAATTTTCTGCCTGGCTGCAGGTCTGCTGAGATACTACCCGCAAGACGCGATCCTTGCCGGTGTGAGTCGAAAGGCGGCGCATGATGAGTTCATTTTGTTCCGGGGAGAGGGTAGGGGAGTTCACCACGTCGACCCAGAGGGTCACCCGGCCGGATACCCTGTTAACGTTCAAAGTGATTTAACTCGGCCGTGGGGGCTGGTCTAAGGGTGATAATTATTGCTCGTCCAGCTCAGTGACGGTCAGGGCAGCAATAGCTGGATCGTAGATACGTTACTGCTGCCGCTTGGGAGTTCGTCTCTTCCAGGACTGGGGCTTACGGTGAAGATGCATGACGGCAATGATAAGTAGGTTATTATCCCTGACTTGATAGATGATTCCATACGGAAAGCGCTTTATCCGGCAGCGCCTTGTTCTCTTTGAGACGAGAGACCAGGCTTCAGGATGTTCAATAATTCTGAAGATAGCTGCCTTGACCTCATCAGAGAACTCGAAGCCAAGGCCTTCACGCTGGACATTATAGCACTCGACAGCATCGGTGAACTCTACTTGTGCCGGTTCAAGGAACTCGACGGTCATCGTGGCTTCTTGCACATCCGCTCAAAAAACCGCCTGGCCGGAATAGCCTTAATCGCGCCGCGCTCAAATGCATCGAGGCGATCTTCAGCCTCCTCGCCCCACAGCTCATCCATTCCCTTTTGGGATGGCTGGTCCAGGCTCGACAACAGACGCTCCGCAATCTCTACCCGCTCAGCAGGAGAAAGCGATAATGCCTCTTTAAGAACCTGTGCGCCTCTGGATGACATGCCAATCACTCCTCTCTCGCCAACATTCTAACACAAAATGGCAGCGTTGAGCGAGCCGGTTTTGCCCTATTCCGATGACCGGGCTGACGAGCACATTTTGCCTAATCCTCGGTGGAGACTCTTTTCGACCTCTCAGTTTTCAAAATGCTGTGCTGTTTTTTCTCCTCAAGGAGGTGGAGCTTCGCCCCCTTGCTGACTCGTGTTTTCTTTCTTACCGGGACCTGTTTTACTGCATCCCGCAGCAGTTCAAGGAAACGCTCTCTGGCCAGTTCGCGATTTTCTGCCTGGCTGCGGGTCTGCTGAGATACTGCCCGCAAGACGCGGTCCTTGCCGATGTGAGTCGAAAGGCGGCGCATCACGAATTCCTTTTGCTCCGGAGAGAGGCTCGGCGAGTTCACCACGTCGAACCAGAGGGTCACCCGGCTGGATACCTTGTTAACGTTGTCGACTATTTAGCAGGGGAGGGGGAGCACGGGTTATCCGGCGCGCAAGAGGCTATCATCAGTAATACATCCCTTTCCACAGAGTTGATTGGTCGAAGGCTCTTACTGAACCACCTGTTCTGACGGGCCGGATCAAGCCATCCTGGCGCCAGCGTTCAGGATATTGGCTGTCCGGGAAGCTGTGCGCCGTGCCAGACTGCAACAACCCAGACGATTTTTCCTTTGACTCGATAAAAGAATCGGTATGGCGAGACGACCACCTCCCGGTATGGCAGCTCCGGAAACTCGGGTATGATTCTTCCGGATTCCGGGAAAGTTTCAAGCCTCCGCAAAATCTTTTCAACTCGGTTGCGGAACTGGAGCGCCACTTGCGGACTATCCTGGCGAATGAAGGCGAGCGCAGACAAAAAATGAATCCTGGCGGAAGGAGTAAAGCGGATCTTCATGTTTAGTCTTCAGCAATAAGCGCATCGGCCTCAGCAAGGACAGAATCCAAGTCATACCCTTCGCCTGCCTCTATTTCCTTTTCCCCTTTGGCCAAAAGGCGTAGAAGTTCCCTGTCACGTTCCGAGCGCTCATAGGCTTCGATACTGAGCATTACGGCAGCCGCACGTCCCCTCTGCGTAATCACCAGAGGTTCTTTTGAGTTCCTGATCAGTTTCAGAACCTTAGCCGCATCCTGTCTCAAGTCACTGATTGGAATAATCTTTGACACTTTACCCATAACGTATCTCCTATAGTATTTCTAAACGTACTACAGAACATACCAGGAATCAACAGCCGCCGGACAAATTCCAGAAAATACTCCTGTTCGGCAAGTTTTCGCTCCACAGGCGGCTACCTTCCGACCGGATAGGCTGCCTGGCTGCGGGTCTGTTGCGACATGACCCGAAGGACGCCGTTATTGCCGATACGATTCTTAAGGCGACTCATGATGAGTTCTTCTTGTTCCGAGGAAAGGCTTGGGGAGTTTGCCACGTCAAAGCACAGGGTCACTCGGCTGCTCACCTTGTTAACATTATGGACTATTTAATAGGGGGGACGGGGCCATTTCAGTGATGTCTTTCTTCTCTTGGGGAAAAACCGGCGGTGTTTCATCACGAAAAGAACCGCTCGTACTCATCGTGGCTGCCTATCCAGAACCACGTCACCATGTCACCCTGCAAAATCCCGACTGCTCGAAAGCGAAGTGTGACTCTCACCGCCCAGACATCTTCTTCCGTGCTGATACATTTGAAATGCAGTGATGGATGGAATGGATTTTCCATCCATAAGCGGAATGTTTTTCTTGCTGCCCGCTTGACCTCTTCATCGAGTGACTGGTAGGCTGTCCAGAATGAAGGCAAGGTTGCGGACTTCATAGGCAATCAGGGTCCATAGCCTTAGCTTGCCCGGCGGCGATTTCCTGTTTAGCGCGTTTGGCGGTGGCAAGCAATTGCGGTTGTGTTTTCTTGAAAAGATCATCCCAGCACAGTTCATCTTGCAACTCTTCAAGATACTGGCGGAGATGTGTCACAATTTGTTCTTGTGCAGGTTCGGGCAAAGACTCCATCATTTTTACCACTGTTGCGATGGCTTCTGACCGCATGACTACGTCCTCCCTATCATCATCTTATAGCAGGAGTTGAGATTGCTGCAACGCCATTCATTGTATCACCTGATCCCGCCAAGACCCACCTGAATAAATTTTATCATTTCGCCCGGCTGTCCGTCAAACATACAGAAAATAGAAGACCGTACCCTCGGCCATGGGAACCCATTTGCGCTCACTATGCTATTCTTTGCTCTTTGGGTAGAGTACATATCCATCTCCGAGAGGAATGCCCCCATCAGGAAGTCTCTCGATTAGAACCGTTACTGCCTCTGGCGGAATTTCGTCAACCTCCTCAAGGATCAAGTTACCTATCTGATAAACCCTATTGCCCGGGATTGGCGCCGACTTGCGAGGGGGCGGCAGGTCTTTCAGGACATGAGTTCGAACGAATCCACATAGACGGAACAAAGCTAGCGGGCCATCGTAATGGCGCCAGTCGAAGGCAGCGCCATGTATGCCTGTTGTATCGAGTGCAATTACATCGGGAACGGCAAAGACCTTGTCGCGACAGTCGGGATCTATGGACCATTTCGGGGATAAAGGGGCGTGTGCGAATGCGTTGCGAATCAGCCGCGCGATCTGATATGCAGCCCGAGTACTTGCATCGGAAGACGTTCTGGGGTCATGCACGACTGCAAGAATGGCATCCTTCATGGCCACTGCCATCAGAAAGGTCGCGGACCTGTGAAGAAAGTCCGCAGCATAATCAGCCTGATCCGGCCGCAATGCGACCTCCTCGTACGTCACACGATGCTTACCGTAGGCCCACTCCATGGGAAGATCTAAGGGTTGAACTTCCAGTGTGGTGGCAAGTCGGACTGCAGACGCGAGACGGAATTGAAGCTCAGCGGCAAAAAGTAGCTGAATGTGCTTGTCACGATCAGACATAGCTAATCCCCCACGGGAAGCCTTTCCGACCTCCTGCTTTTCAATAGGCTACGCTGTTTTTTCTCCTCCAGTCGCCTGAGTTTCGCCCCCTTGCTGACGCGCGTCTTCTTTCTTACCGGAACTTGCCTTAATGCATCCTGCACCAGTTCCACAAACCGCTCCACCGCCAGTTCCTTATTTTCCACCTGGCTGCGGGTTTGCTGGGATATGACCCTGAGGACACCGTTCTTGCCGATACGATTCTCAAGGCGGCGCATGATGAGTTCTTTTTGTTCCGGAGAGAGGGTAGGGGAGTTTGCCACGTCAAACCACAGGGTCACCCGGCTGCTAACCTTGTTGACGTTCTGACCGCCTGGACCGCTGCTGTGGGATGCGGTGAACCTCAGTTCCTCCTCGGGAATAGAAACTTGATCCGTTACCTCAATCATACGCTTTCCCTCTCGTGGGAAAATTGTGTCCGCGCCAGATCGAATAGATCAGCATCCGTTCAGTAAAAAATAGGCGCTCTGTTCCATATGTGATTGGGAACTACCGCTATTTCTCAAGGAGCCTTACCGTCCCGTCATCGAGATCGTATTTTGCATTAACCACCTTTACTATTCCTGCATCGACAAGCGACCGGATTACCGGTGACTGCCTGATCAGGGATTTGGCGACCAGTTTAATGTTGTTGTCGATAGCGGATTCCACGAGATCCGATTTACTAAGGCCCCTGGCGTCTTTTTTGGCCTGTTCGACCGCGGGAGCAATCGTCCTGATAATGGCGCCAATATTTCCGTGCGGATGGCCTTGCGACTCGACGGCAGCAGTCACGGCGCCACATCGTTTGTGACCGAGGACCATGATCAGGGGGCATTTGAAGTGCTCGGCCGCATATTCGATGCTTCCGAGGATAACCGGGTCCGGAATGTTGCCGGCGACTCGCACGACAAAGATTTCACCCAATCCCTGATCGAAGATAATTTCGGGAGGGACCCTCGAATCCGAGCAGGAAAGGATTATGGCAAAAGGCTTTTGCCCGCCCGCCAGGGCCCCCCTTATACTGGGAGTGCTCGTCTCCCGAATCGTCGTCTGGCTTGCTCTAAAACGCTGATTCCCATCTTGGAGCCTTTTGAGCGCCTCATCCGCCGTAGGACCAGCGCCCGTGTCCGATGCAGACACAAGCGCTGTTGCAAACAACGCCACGCATAGACTTAGAGTAGACAATAAATAGATCTTCATTTTACAGCCTCCTGGAATTTACAGGTTTTGCATTATGACGACACGAACTGTTTCGATAGCAAAAGGCGGGAAATGGGTCCGCATTAAAAGTTAAAGCCGATTCGGTGGGGCGGGCAGATCGGCTTTGAGGAGGAAAGAGTTTATTGTCAGCCCGTTAACAGAGCAAATTTGATGCCAAATCAGGGTATAAAAGTAGTTAAGTTGAGATTACAGCTATGTATAACAAAACAAGTAATTATTACTGTAATTTAATCACGCCAGAACACCGCCATTTATTGCGAATAGCGCCATAATCGCGCCTTCCAATGACGGCTTTGCATGGATTCGGCGGGATTTTCGAATCTTTAGAATTCTCGGGATTCCGGGATGATTTGGATTTTTGGGTGAAAGAGACCTCTGTCGGGCAATTGTTCGCCATGAACCAGGAGCGCAACATGCCGGGACCGCCTATGGAAGGGCGCAAATCGCCCCCCATTTTCCGGCTTACGCGTTACCTCACCGGTTCATCAGGCATGCATTAGCTGTGCATTTCCCGGGCAAGCTCAACGGCGCCGCTCACGAAAGCCAGGGCCATGCACCGGGCGTAATCGTCACTGAGAGCGTCCCCCTCAAGCCTTTCCTGTTCGTAGCACTCGCAGCTCTGGCAGGAAAACCCCGGCCATTTCTTGCTAATGGTGAAGTCAAGGCACTCGCCATAGTTGCGGCAGAACACGTTTCGCCTTACCTTGTCGCAACTTTCCACAGCCATGTAGCGTTCCGGTTTTCCTCTTCCCACGACTGTCTCCTCAAGTTTTTAGGACCATGCTCATTAGTCCCTTTTATAACAGCCTG
>PLSV01000135.1 GCA_003165235.1 Syntrophobacteraceae bacterium | reverse complement strand
GGGGGTTGGGGGGACATTTGCCCCCCGAACCCCAGAGCTTTTCAGCTTTTTTTGGTACTCACTTGAACGCAACTTCGTATTAGAACTTTGTTGATCATGTACCTGACCGCCGATAGCTGCTGAAGCCAAAGCCCAACGTACAGCCCAAGCCGGGAGGAGCGGTGATGCTCTCCCGGTTCCTGCTGGTAGTAAAGCCGGGCAGCGCGTGAAAAGAGCCGCTTCAGGGTCTCCCCGGCCGCAGTCAGGCCCTTCGGACTGATGTGACAGCCAAGGCATTCTACGCCGCGTCCGACCCTGCCGATCAAGGTCTCAAAATGGAATTAGCCCAAGAAGAGCGATCCCAAAAGCAATCTTACTCCATTTATATACAGGCAGGGATGTAAACACCATGATGGAGCAACAGATCCAAGGGATGATATGTTCAAGGAATTTTACCGTAACTTATTTCAATTAATGACATTGCTTGCATGAAGAGGCCCACTTCATCATTCGCCTGCCTCTGGTCGCGAAGTTCGCCATAGGCGATACCCCGGTTATTACAGGCATCAGCATTAGAATCAATTCGCGAGTTGGGTGGAATTTGAAAATTACTACCTTCTTGCCGCGGCGGACTCACCACCTTGTAGATACAACTGTTCTTAAATGAAAACAGCCGCTGCAGAGTCGGGCTTTGGTCGAATATCCTTTTATTCAGGTCCATGACCAGGCAATGGGTGACACCGAGATAGCTGAGGGCATCGGAGCCAGGATCGATTCCCACTGTGAAATAGTCGTCAGCGTTGACGGAAAAAGCAACGTGGGGGCCCCTGTTTGGGATAAAAAATGCGTATCCGTAGCGATTGTAGACGTTAATATCCTCCTGCAGGGGATCCAGGGTTTTCCACAACTCGAGCTGTGGATACGGATAGAGCCCGTCCAGGGCATTCACGCCAAGTATCCGAAGGATGTTAGATTTTGTAAGATTCAATGAGAACGTCACCCAGCGAGAAGCCCCTCCTTCGCTCGCATCGATATCTAGAATCATACGGGATAGAGGGCTGTCCAGGAAGCTCTCCGATCCGCCTCTCACAAGCGGGTTAAACCACCCGGCGCTCAAAACCGACAAGGCGGCCAGCACGGCGAGCGCAGTTTTACTGTATCCAGCACTTAGCAGGAAATAGGATACAGAGGCCACAGCCAGAGATGCAGCGATCAGGTACGGCAGGGAGGCTACCGGCCATTTCGCGAAAAGATGCACGGCCGATAAGATTAGCAGGATGGCCCATCCGGTGATTACAATGAGCCTGATTCTTTTGGACAACTCAAAATATATTGTATTAGAGAGCATGGCGACTAATAAGACCATGTTGGCGATGCCCAGTCCCATAAGTTCGCGATAAGACGGCGTTCTGCTGAAGCCGCTGTACTTGCTGAGCCATTCAGGAAATCCGAGAAACATATAGACCAGAATGAGTATTATATAAGCGCCGATAATTACAGATAACGGATCTACGGGTTTCCTGGCGATAGCGCACCTGGCGATGAGAACGGGGATCAAAACAGGAAACAGGAAGATGAAGGATGCATATTCGCAAATGTTGCCCATATCAGCCCAGTTGACCAGTGAGGAGGCATTAACCCCATGTTTGAAGAAGACATAAAGGTGGATAAGAAAATTATTGCTGAGCAACTTCCAGGGCTCGAAATCTCCACCAGTCGAAAAACGTTTTCCGGGATAGACGGTCTGGTCCATGATATTGATGACTTCCCGGGCATCGAAATAAAAGACTGCGACGGCAAATATAGCGATCGCCAGGGATATGGCGAGACTGGACAATCGAACCAGGCCAGCGTGGCGAAGTGCAAGTTGTGAACGCCGATCCGCGATAAACCCGGCGAGAATGAAAACAAGCAGGTATGCCAGCGAGACCTGGCAGGGGGGGTAGATGAAGTTGAACATGAAGCAGCCGCAAGACCAACCAAGAAGTACGCCGCTTGCAAGTATGACCTTTTTGCTGGCGCTGAACGCCAAGTATGCAAACGATAGAACTACCAGCGCCATGAAGATAGGGATTTCAGATTTGTGCATGCTCCAAAACTGGAAAAAAGGAGAAAAAAGCAACATAAGACTGCCCATCACGGAAAGGAAGAAACGGTTTCGCGATATCAGCATGAATAGCAGAAAGAATACGTAGAAAAAGCCAAGCACCATAGACCACCACATCCATGCAAGTCCGGCATTGGCGCCAAGGAAAAATCCCCATGTAGTCGGCTTAAAAACGGCAAGAACATGCCAAACCGGCAGCTTAAAAAGGGCCAATTGATTGGCGCCATAGCCAATATTTTTGTTAATAACGGGGAAAGGCGGCTTATGTGAAAGCTGGGACAACATCAGTGGAATTCCTGAAGCCCAGTCATCCGATCTGATTGCTTGGGGAACACCAAGCAAGGTCCCACTACCTTCGTCTTCGTCGAAGCTCAACATAGGCAGCGAATACTGGTGAATGCCAAGTCCAACCAGCAAAACGAAGAGAAAGACAAGGGCCAGCGCCATGATCCTGTGGGGCCTGGAAAAGGATATTAGAACGTTCTGGTGGGATGTCATACTCAAAACCTTTTCAACCTGTATTCAGGCTCTCCAATTCGCAGCCGTATAGATTCCCCTGGCATATAACCTTGAATAATGCATCAACCTGACCACCAACGAATCTCGAAGGGTATTTTGGGTTCGTCCAACACCCAAAAATCCCCCAGGACATGTTGCAGGCTCATCGAATCATCCAATATCCTAGTGAAATTCGCAAGAGAAAGGTTAACAGCACCGGTTTTGGGCAATTTCAGGGCGTCCCACTTTCTGGCATGGCAGACTACTTTTAAGCCAACCTTTGCAAGCCGCCAAATGATCGAGCCTATTTCACCGAGAGAATCCTCACTGTCATCAGGCCTCCCGCGAACGCCCCGTCTCTGGTCATGGACAGTGATCATAGACAGGTCATGAAGGGATAGCGTAGAGAATGGCGGCGGTCGGCCTGCCCGCTACGCGCTCCCATGATGCAGAGTGGTTATTTTTTTCGGTAGGGCGCCAAATAAGTCTATCATGCGAGGAGTTGCAGGATTCAGGAGAAGAATTTTTTCCAGTTTCTCACACACTTCATGACTGCGTCCTTTCGGTCCAGGCGACAGGCGCCGATTGTTTCAAGGCGGCCCTGATTCAGATTTCCGGAAAACTGAAAGGCCATGGACGCGCGAATTGTCCATACTCAGCATGAGGAGATAACAGTCGAAGCTTGCGACGATATAGCGGAGCGGGAGCAGGCGATTGTGAAGGAATCCATGGATGAGGCATGGAACCGGATTGTCCCTGAGGTCCGGTGTGTTATAGAATCCAGGGCGCCTGATTCACGGGAATGAGGCATCCGAAGATTTGAGCAGAGCCACCGGCTCAAATTGCCCAAATTGGTCTGACCGGCATTTCTTCTTGCGGGTTTATATTGGAATATCGTATGATTTATGGACATTCGGCATTCCAAAAGCGTTCAGGGAAGGCGACGGTTGGGTTCTTTTCGATGAAAAGCCAGGTAAATGACCACTTTACTTGTGACATACGCAACGAGGCCTCACTTTCTGAATCAGCAACGATTAAACAGGTCTGCTATTCGCCACGGAGTCGATCATACTATCAGTTGGAACGATCGGTGTTTCAAAAAGACGAGTTTCTATGAAGAACACAGACATATTTTGGATTCTCCCAAAGGCTCCGGCTACTGGCTATGGAAACCATTCATTATCATGGATGCGTTGAAGAATGCTAACCCCCTGGACATAATCATATACTGCGATACAGATCTAGAGATAATTCAGGATATTGGCCCGTTAATCCAGCTTTGCACCGAAGAAAATCCGATTTTACTCATTGCAAATCATGGGAACCTTAACAAAGACTGGACAAAGAGAGACTGCTTTATATTAATGGGCTGTGACGAAGAGCGTTTCCATGAAGCGGAACAGGTTGAAGCTGAGTTGCAGGTTTACAGAAATGTTGAGAGGAGCCGCAAATTTGTTCAGGATTTCTTGAGGTACTGTTGCGATGAGCGTATTTTGACAGATATGCCCAATCGGTGTGGTTGCTGCAACTTAGATTCCTTCCTTGAACACAGGAGGGATCAATCGGTTCTTTCCCTGCTGGCCGAGAAGGAACGAATCACCCGTTTTCGAGATCCGACTGAATGGGGCAACCATTTCAAAATGAATGATTTTCGTAAGGTCGGCGAATGGCTAAAGTCACCCTATTCAGAAACGCCGTTCACTAATTCTAACTATGGGACAATTTTATCCGCAATGCAACCGTTCTCGCGACCGCGTTGGCGGCTTTTTATTGCAGACGCGGCTCGACAATTGAGAATACGCTGATTCAGTAAATTGAGGCCGTCAGTAAGTCAAATGCAAACCGGCGGGTGAGTTATTTTTTCTATAAAAGCGCTTTCTGAGTAGAGTATGACTTTAGTACGCATTCTGAGGGATTATTCCTATCCCGATCTTATTCGCCAAACTCCCCGAAACGCAGGCGCCTGGAGCGGTATCCGATTTATTACCGATACGCCTGGGCCTTGTGATTATGCGATAGTGCTGAATGGCGTCAACGCCGACTGCACGGTTGAGTGCCCACCTCCTAATGTGTGGGCGATCATGCAAGAGCCCCCCACAGAATTCAAAAGGCGCGCTCATAAGGGTATTCCGGCATATAGCCGCATTTATACTCAGGATACGAGTTTAAAGGGGACTCGCTACATACATTCACAACCTGCGCTTCCCTGGCATATTGATGAGTCATATGACAAGCTGGTGAGTACAGGCGTTCCGGAAAAAAGGGCTGATCTGTCCTGGGTAACCAGTAATCTCGCTAATCTCAGAGGCCATCGTGCACGAATGGAGTTTTTAGGAAAAATCAAGAGCAAAATTAAATTCGATCTTTTCGGGCGCGGCTTTCAGGTCATTCAGAATAAGTGGGATGCCTTAGCTCCATATCGCTACTCACTCGCAGTGGAAAATTTCAGGAATCAATATTATTGGTCTGAGAAGATATCCGACTGCTTTTTAGCCTGGTCCATGCCAATTTACTGTGGTTGCACAAGGATTAAGAATTATTTTCCAGTTGAATCGATGATCTGTTTTGACATTGAAGATCCCTTTGCCGTTGATAAAATAAGGGAATCAATAGCGAACGATCTTTGGCGCAGAAATCTGGACGCTATTGAATATGCACGCAATTTAGTGCTCAATCGTCACCAGCTTTTTCCTTTTCTTGCCGAAGAGATACATTGCCATCAAGATTCAAAAGGGGATTATCAACATTCTCCGGATAAGGTTGTTTTAAAGCGTTATTTCTACAAGTCACTGAAGGATCGAGTTCTGGACAAAGTAAAACATTTGCCTCCTTAACCCTGGAATGTGTGCGCTGAATCTGCCATGCTCTGTCGCTTTCAGTTTCCTCAAGATGTCACTTGCCTTGGGCCGGAAAGGTCGATTCTCACTTCATAATCTTTGCTGCCGCCAATCTTCCTGACAGTGAAGCCATGGCTGCGGGCAAGCGCAAGCATGCCTTTGTTTTCCGGTAAGACTATACCCCAAATGTAATGAAGACCTCGCTCCCTGGCGATATGGATTGAGTGCTCAAGCAAAGCAGCCCCGACGCCCTCTTTCTGCCAGGCGTCACCAACAGTAATGGCGAATTCCGCACTGGTGACATCGGGGTCGCTCATGAGCCGGACCACTCCCAGGATGCTTTCCCCGCCCGAGGTCCGTTTGATTGCCACCACGACAATATCCCGGTCGTAATCGATCTGCGTGAACCTTGTGAGCATGCTGAGGGGAAGTTCCCGGAGCGGGATAAAGAAACGATAGTATACGCTGGTTGGAGACAACGAATGAAAGAACTCCACCAAGAGCGGAGCATCCTCCGGCTTGATAGGGCGGAGGAAGATCTCAATTCCTCCCCTGGTGAGGGTTTCCATTTCGTACTGGCTGGGATACGAGCTGATTACAAGATGCTGCGGAGCGACAACGTGGGCCGGTTCAACGGCCACCCTGGCGCTCTTGGCGGCGGCTGCATGTGCATGCAGGATCAACGGATTGATTTCAAGCTCAACCACCTCTGGTAAGTCGGTGACGAGTTGTGAGAGACGGATAAGTATCTCCTCGACCAGCAGCAGGAGCGCCGGCAGTTGATCCTGGTTTCCCTTAAGGAGCTGGTATGCCGGGCTCCCCTCAATAAGCAGCCGGGCGAGCACGCGGTTCAAGGGGGGAAGAGCCAGAGCGGAGTCTTTGAAGATTTCCCCCACCACGCCTCCGGCGCCGCACAGAAGAACCGGGCCAAAACCAGGGTCTTTCCTTACGCCGAGCATCAGCTCATACCCCGGAGTTCCAGTCACGCCCCCCCCGGCCGGAATCCCATAAGCGGTCAGCAAAGCTTTGGAATCCTCATCATTGAGCAATCTCTCCCCGCCGTCAATGGCCCTTTGAATAATCGTCCGCGCAGCGTCCGCATTGAATTCCATGCCCCGTGGAAGTTTTTCCGGAATCTCCTGGAGCATTTTCAGATTGTGGTCATAGGAACCCATGTGCAGGAAGGCTTTGATCGCGCGCTCAGGGGTTTCGAAAGTTGGAAGGTCCGACCGGTTCAGAATCTTCCGGCCTCGCTCCGCCTCCGCTGCCCCCAGCCACACGGTGTAAACCGAAATCCTCCTGCTGCCGCGCAAAATCTCAAGCAGCGACTCGGCAACGGCGGCGGCAGGTGCGGCGGCATTGGGAACCAGAATAATCAAGAGTGCCTTGATCTCAGGAGCTGCAAGGCAGATTTCAACCACTTTCGCATATCTTTGCGGCGATGCGTCCGCGCCTACGTCCACCGGATTCTGTCCGGTCCAGGAAGGGGGAAGGATGGCGCTCAGGCTACTGATGACCTCAGAGTTGAGAGACGGCAGTTCTATTCCATGATCGGCAAGGGCATCTGCGGCCATCATGCCCGGCCCCCGTCCATTGGTGAGGATCACAAGCCTGGAGGCGGAATGACGCGGCTGCCTGGCCAAAAGTTCAGCACAATCGAAAAGCTCTGCGAAGGTATTGACGCGTTCAATACCGGCACGTTTGAAAGCGGCGCCATAGATATCATCCTCACCTATGTTTGCAGGGTTTTGCGATGTTTCGAAGAGACCGCCGCCGCCAGCTCTTCCGGATTTCAAGGCAACAATGGGTTTGATGCGCGAAACGGCGCGGGCCGCGCTCATGAATTTGCGGAAATTGGTCAACTTATGGAGGTAAAAGGCGATGCTGCTGACGCGGTCATCATTGCCGAGGAAATTGATGAGATCGGCGAAATCCACATCCAGCATCCCACCGGTGCTGATAAAGTAACTGAAACCGATTTGTTCCTTTATCGACAGGTCCAGAATGGCATGGCAAATGGCCCTGCTCTGAGAAATAAAGGCGAGCTTGCCGGGCAATGGTATATTCATGGCATTGGTTGCAGAAATTTTCGCACCCGTGCATGAAATCCCTGAAGAACCCGGACCAATGATCCTGACGGAACATCGATATGCCGTCTCTTTGATTTGATCGCCAAGGCCAGCGCTTTCCCCGGCGGTCAATTCAGAGCCGTCTGCAAAGATTACCGCGCCTGCAACGCCAACTTCGGAACAAGCCTGAATTGCCGCAGGCACGGAATGAAGAGGTGATGCGATCAAAGCCAGGTCAACAGGCTCGCCGACGTCTGCGAGCCGTGGGCATGCAGGAAGGCTGGAGAATTCGTCGCCAGGGGGCTCCGCCGGAAATATCTTTCCAGCAAAGCCCCCATTCCTGAGATTGCCGATCAGAGTGTTGACAATGGCGCCACTCCGTGAGCACCCTCCAATAACGGCGACGGCGGCAGGCTTGAACATTTTTTCAAGATTATGGGTGCTCATTTTCGCTGAACCACTTCAAGAATTCTCACCTTATGAATTCCGGCATTATTCCGGGTTTCAGCAATGTGATTGAGAATTTCAACCTGGATTCGACTTGTATATTCACGTTTCGCCTCATTGATGGAAGTTGCTTGCATCTGCTGCAGGGCAAGTGATAATATAACATAAAGCCCTCATTTACCCTGCATCTTAAAAAAAAAGCGCAACTACAATTTACAAGCAAAGAGGTGTGCTATGCTGAATCAGCTCCAAAATTTGGGAGACATTCTACCTCATGCTGCGAAAGACTACGCCGACAAGACCGCTCTGATCTTTCAAGAAGAAACCTTTACTTTCCGCCAACTTGACGATCTGACCAACCGACTGGCCCAATCCTTGCGCAAGATGGGCATCAATCCGGGAGACCGCGTTTCCATCTACTCCAACAATTCGTGGCAATGGATTGTCTCATATTATGCCATCGCCAAGCTTGGAGGAGTGATCAATCCCATCAATGTGATGCTGAAGCCCGAGGAGGTCTGCTACGTCGTTAAAGATTGCGGGGCGAAGGCGATCATTCTTTCATCGGACAAGGCCGGCCCAACTCGCGAAGCCACTCATGGCGTTGCAGGGCTGGAGTATATTATCAGTTATGAGGACGCAGGGGCCGGCATCCTCTCCTTCCAGGATGTTTTGAACAATGGTTCTCCGGAGCCGATGCGTTCAAACGCCGGTCCGGAAAATGTCTCCACTATCGGTTACACATCCGGGACGACAGGACATCCCAAGGGGGCGTCCCTGAGTCATCGAGCGGTGCTCGTGAATGCCTGCATGACCGCTAACATGCATATGAAGACCAGTCAGGACCGCGTCGTTTCCGCTTTGCCTTGCGCTCATGTGTATGGAAACGTCGTGATGCATGGAGAGCTTGCTTTGGGGGGAACCCTTATCCTGCTGCCCCGTTTCAACGAACTCGATGCGCTCGAAGCCATCCAAAAATACCGGGCGACCATGTTTGAGGGTGTGCCGACCATGTATCTGTACCTCCTCAGTTATCCGGACCTCGACAAATTCGATCTCAGTTCGCTCACGCGCTGCACGGTCGGCGGCCAGACTATGTCTGTGGACAAGATGGTCGAAGTGGAAAAGCGTTTCGGCTGTCCGCTCCTGGAATTGTGGGGAATGACTGAACTGGCCGGGTTGGGAACCACCCATCCCTATTATGGCAAGAACAAACTGGGCTCCATCGGCGTCCCTCTGCCTTACACTGAAGCCAGGATCGCTGATAGCGACGACGCCGCGAAGACGCTGAAAGCGGGTGAGATAGGGGAATTGATGTTCCGGGGGCCGATTGTCATGGAGGCCTACTGGGGCAATGAAGAGGCGACCCGGGAGGCGATCGAGGAGGATGGCTGGCTGCACACGGGAGATGTGTGCTCCATGGACGAAGACGGCTATATTTTCGTTGTGGACCGCAAGAAAGACATGATCATCACCTCAGGCTACAACATCTATCCTGCGGAAATCGAGCGCGTGGTCCTGAAGCTTGAGAAAGTGGCAATGTGCGCCGTAGGCAAAGAACCTGACGAGCTCAGGGGCGAGCTGGCCAAGGCTTTCGTTGTCCTGAAAACGGGGGAAACGGCGACCGAAGAGGAAATCCTGTCTTTGTGCCGCGACCATTTGGCCAACTATAAGGTCCCGAGAGGCGTCTATTTTGTGGACGATCTGCCCAAGACAAGCACGGGCAAGATTATGCGCAGAAAATTAGCCGATCTCTTGAAGCCTGCCTGACATGCAAGATTTTCTTAGGCCAACATCGATCATAGACAGCGACAACGCCGACGTTTGCAACTATGCGCATCGGGCGGCGGGAGGCCGTCACAACGCGGTGGAAAAAGCCGTTCAGCTTTATCTCACGGTTCGTGATGGAATTCGTTACGATCCTTATGCTCCCTTCTATCGTCCGGAACACTACCGGGCCAGCTACGTCATCGCGCGAGGGAAAAGCTTCTGCGTCCCCAAGGCCTCTTTGCTTTGCGCCCTCGGACGGGCATGCGGAATCCCTTCCAGGGTTGGCTTCGCCACAGTGCGAAACCATCTGGCCACCCAACAACTCATCGAGCACCTCGGATCCGACCTTTTCGTTTACCATGGATTCGTTGAATTCTACCTGGAAGGGAAATGGGTCAGGGCGACACCGACCTTTAACCGGGAACTCTGTAACAAGCACAGGGTTCCGCCGCTCGAATTCAATGGTCTGGAAGATGCAATTTTTCACGCCTACAATCTGGACAAGCAGAAATACATGGAATACTTGGAATATCTGGGCAGCTACCCCGACATCCCATTGGCTCTGATCCTTCAGGCGTGGAAGAAAACTTACGGTGAGGATCGCGTCAGCGGGTGGATTGCCGATCTTGAGGCCCAGGCCGGGGAGCGTGGACAAGACTTCTACACCGAAGACCCGATTAACTAACAGGTTGCTGACTGCTTGCCCGGGCGCCCTGGCGCGGATCGCATTTCCGGGAGGTGAGGAGTTCTGCAGTTTAGTGAATGCGGGATCAGGCCGATAGAGAGCCGGCAGTTGCGCGTCAAGGATGTTGAGTTACGCCAGGGCCAAATCGCCGTATGTTTTCTTCTACCCTGGACATCTATCATATGAGCATGGCCAAGTTTCGTTTTTGAAGGCGATCGAATCTCAGACGAACACGTGCTCCCACCTGGTTCCGTGACGTTAAGGCTTCAATCAAGCCTTCACCGGGATGGTCCTGAGCGACAAACCGCAATCCTTCTTTGGTCCTTCCGTAGACAATAGCGTAGGAAGGCGCGCCGTCCCTTGAATAAACGACCGTATAGGTTTCGATGACTCCTTCGCCCCAGGCCTCATCGACGATATCCACCGGCGGGTCGCCGGCCATGTAGTTTGTCTCATCTTCCAGATCATGATATGAGAGGTCCGCGTCCCCGGGTTCTGCGCCGTAAATCCCTGCTGCGTGTTTGTGCATGAACCATCCAATCGCGGTGATCATGCCGTTGTCATTCCTTCCACCTGCAATGGCTTCCGCCAGGGTCGCCACCGCGTGAAGGCAGTAATTGTTTCCCGGACCGCCAAAAAAACTCTCACCACCCGTGAGAGTCAAAGGCCTGGGATCCTCCTCCTTTAGTCCGATCATTCTCCTTGCAATAGTCACTGCCGAATGGAAGCAACTGTAAAGGTCGAAACACTCTATATCATCCAGGCGGAGATTGCAGCGCCGAATCGCCTTATCGACCGCCGTTTTGAGAGGAAGACTCGATGTGAAGTCCGACTTTTGAATCACGAAACGCTGGCGATCCTCTGCATATCCTCCGCTGAGGAAATAGACCGGCCGACTTCCCTTTCGGGCGTATCGCCGGGCCGTCTCTTCCGACATGAGAACGACGGCCGCGCCAAGGTCCGCGCTAAGGAGGGGATTCATCAGTTTGGTATAGGGAAAGGCAATGAAGCGGTTCGATGGCGACGGCGCCGCGATCTCCTCAATTGTCCGGGGAGTTCGGGTCCATGAGTTGGGATGGGTGGCGGCGACTTGGCTGAAGCCGGCCCACAGCGCTCCTATCCTTTTCATGTAGGCGGCCAGTTCCAGATCCGATTCCGACCATAGGGCAGTCTCAAAGAGTGGAAAACCGTGAATCGGCAGAGTCATTCCGTGCCGTGTTTCCAACTCGGTGGCCCCGATGATATCGTCTTCCCCGTAATCCGTGGGGAATCCCTGAAAGAGGCAGTTGCCTCGAGTCTCCCGGTTTCTGTTTCTGGGGTAATAGGCTTCGGCGCCGGCAATGAGAACGCTATCCAGTTCCCCGCGGGCGATCATCCCTGCAGCCTTGTTGATCAGCGCCTGGGGCGAATTGCCGCCAATTTTGGATACCATCGAGAAACGAGGAGTCAAGCCCATCTTTTTGGCCAGGGAGCGGTCCACCGAGGCATAGTAGGTGCTCATAACCTTGACCGCCATCAGTCCGTCGAGGTTGCGCGGCGCATCAAAGGAACCTGTCATTTCAAAGGCTTGGCGAGACGCATCCGCCATGAGTCCGAGGGGGTCCCGTATGCTGTCTTCGGTTTGTTGCTTTGGTTGTGTAACCTGTCCCCAGCCAGCCAGAACCACACGCCTTCTCATCTCGTGCTCCCTGTTATGGTCAAAGACGATGAAATCCTCAAGTGAACCAGCTTCAGATGGTTCTCAACCTCTGGTCCCGGCGCTGCGGCACTCAGCGATTATGGCTTTCCAGCTTACTAGAAAGCTTGGATAGTTCACGGATTTTTCGATTCGCCGGCCTCCATCGATTGCCTGCAATAGCTTATACTAAGTTGCGCTCAAGTTNNCCAAGCGCTCGGCGCTGGCGGCGGTAGCCCAGCACTTGCTGGGCGCCACCGCCAGCGCCATATAGAGCAGGATCATGGTCCTGGCATGGAGAACTTTTCAGCTTTTTTTGGCGCCAACTTGAACGCAACTTCGTATTATTTGCTATTTGGCCTAAGCTCCCTGAACAACCTCGAAGCCCGTAAGACCATACAATTTCGCAATCGAACATGCAAGCGGCACTCGAATTAGGCCGGCTTTGGCAGTTACACGATACACTCTACAACACGCCGGTTCAAACGACGGCCGCATACATCACAAAGAAAGCACCGGGTCTTCTCCCACAAAGATTGGTGGATACCATACCGGCGCCAAGAATATTGGAACGGCACACGACGAAATCATTCTCGAAGTTCCTGAGAAGATGGCAGGGGAAGTTGCTGTGATTCTCCAGGAGACCATGATTCAGGCCGGCAAAGCTTACCTTGGCGCAGTTCCGATTGAGGTGGAGGTTACGATTGGGGAGACATGGGCGGAGAAGCAGGGATAGGGGCCTGGTCAGTGACGGTGGGTTTTGTTGCGTGGCCAGTTTAGACTCCAAGAGAGGATGGCCTGAATAGTTAAAGAAGATGATTCTTTCGTTGAAATGAAAAATGCGATAATTGAAATCATACGATAGTCATTGGGCTATCTTGTTCATTCCATAGCAATAAACCTTATTATATACAAAACAGGTGGTCGAAGCGCTCAGTATATACCAGCCTAGACACCTCTTGATTGACGGTTTTCCCATTGCAATATCCAACCATCCGCATTACGGTGCTCGCACTTGATGGCTGGAAGCAATTCATCACCCACATGGACCAGTCGCCCTCGATCATTTTGTTGATGGCCAGCCCAAGTATGACGAAAAACATTTTGAATAAACACTTTTTTATCACTTTTTATCAGCTCGCCTTTTTGGCAACCTACCAGGAGAACCTCAAATGCGTAGAGCAAACCTCTCAAAGCACCTGTACGGACTGTTCATTTTCATCAGCGCCATGTGCCTGCTTTCCGTCTTTTCATCGGCAGCCGCTGGGGCATCGCTTGCCGATTTGGCCGGTACGTGGAACCTTAGCTCTTTGGTGACAGGTCCCGGCGCTCCTTTCTGGGGAAGAGCCACACTGACGGTAACATCGAATGGAAAATTTACTGGTTCCGCGACCGAAAGCGATAGTGATAAGACTAATAATATGACCGGGGCCTTCGCGCTTTCTTCGGGTGGTTTCTTGCTGAAGGGACCCGGTATCACTTCCGAGGTCCTTTGCCAGATAGATCTGGGCAAAACTGTTCTCGCATGTACACAGACATGGCCCAAGTCGGACGGTAGCTCCGCTGGTAGTACTGCTCTCATGGTTGGCACGAAACAAGCTGCTCCCGGTTCATACTCGAATGATGATTTGGTAGCTGCCGACTGGGAAGCCAATATGCTGGATTCCGGTCCAACAGACCCGTCCTGGATAAGGCTAAGCTACGACACTATTTATAATGATGGAAGCTTTCAAGCATCCTACAGTGACAGCAATGGCAACACAGCCAGTTTATCGGGACAGGTGGCGATTTCGACAAACGGTGAAATAACTTGCGTTACCGGTGAATGTCCCGACCCAAACTTCACAAGTTATATGGACGCCAGCAAGAGTGTTATAGTTGGGATGTATGGGGTATCTGCAACGACCGCTGATGCCGTACTAACTGTTTTTACCAAGATGGCCGAATCATATTCCATGGCGGATTTGGCTGGCATATGGGAAGGCAATAGTCTGAGTTCAGGTTCCGAAGCACCCAGGTGGGAAAGATCTACTCTCAATTTCAACCCTAACGGTACATTTACAACGTCAAATGTTGAAAGCGACGGTTCCAAAAGCACCAAAACGGGGACATTCTCAATCTCACCTGACGGAGTGATAACGATAGGCGCCCAGAATCTCCAAAACTCTGGCTTAGTCATGAACGCAGGCAAGACGGTCATGGTGGTGACCGACACACCTGACTCTGGGTCTGCCACAATTAAGATCTTCACGAAAAGTGCAGGAGTTCCAGGAGCGCCAACAATTGGCGCCGTAACGCCGGAAAATGCTGAAGCAAAGGTTAGCTTCACACCTCCGGCTTCGGACGGCGGCAGCGCCATTACCGGCTATACCGTGACTTCCCCAACGAACAGCTCGATCAAAACAACAGGGAAATCCAGTCCGATACTTGTGAAAGGGCTTACCAACGGAACTCCTTACACATTCACTGTTGCTGCGACAAACAATATTGGGATAGGCCCGGCTTCCAGCCCTTCCAACCCTCCCGTGACGCCCGCCACAAAGCCGGACGCTCCGACAATTGGAACCATAACAGCGG
>PLSV01000136.1:48022-66877 GCA_003165235.1 Syntrophobacteraceae bacterium | reverse complement strand
ACACAAAACTCTTGACACTACCGATGACCCTCAAACGCTCACTTCTCATCCGGCCCATCTTCTTTTCCGCTCATTCAGTAGAGGCCGGTAAGGGTGTAGAGCAAAATGACCACATAAACTATCGCTGTTTTGATCACGGTCATTGCACCGATATCAATATAGGACTGCCTGTGAGTCAGTCCGCATACCGCCAGGAGTGTTATAACTGCGCCGTTATGTGGTAGAGTGTCACAACCTCCGGAAGCCATTGAAGCTATCCTGTGGAGCAGTTGCGGCGACATGCCGATAGAATTGGCCCACGCCAACCAGTCTTTAGCCATGAGATCCAAGGCAATGGACATCCCACCCGACGCGGAACCCGTGATGCCGGCGAGAGTTGTAACCGAAACGGCCTCTGACACGAGCGGGGTTGCGCCAACTTTAATGCCTAGCAAGAAACTCCCAATCGCCTTGAAGCCCGGAAGTGCAGCAATGACATTTCCGTATCCGACCTCGGATGCAGTGTTCATGATGGCCAGCAATGAACCGATGGCGCCGACATTAAGCGCCCTCTGCAGTCCGCCGCCTTTAGGAAGGTTCTTGTACCCTAAGCCCACAGCAAGGCTGATGCCGATGGCAAGGGCAATCACCAACGACCAGATTCCGATCACCTTTGTTACGTCCGTCACCAGCAGCGGGAGTTTCATGCTGGCTAAAGGTGCAGTTATGTCAGGATTCCAGGTATATACGCGGGATAGAATGAAATTGATAACAAGCACCACAAGCAATGGCAGAGTCCCTATATACCATTTGGGGAGTGCGACGTCTTTTGCAGCAATTGGCTCGTTCAGGATATGATCGCCGTAGCCTTCACCCCTTTCTGCCGCCTTCTTTCGGCGCCATTCTAAGTAGAGCATTCCAACGACAAAAATTAGTGTGCCACCCACGAGACCGCTAATGGGAGCTGCGTAGAGGGTTGTGCCATAGAAGTTGGTGGGAATGATGTTCTGGATCTGAGGCGTTCCCGGAAACGCATCCATCGTAAAGGTGAAAGCCCCAAGAGCGATAGTGCCGGGAAGCAAACGTTTGGGTATGTCGGCTTCCTTGAAGAGTGCCGCGCCAAAAGGATACACGGCGAAAACGACCACAAACAGACTGACACCACCATAGGTCAATATGGCACAGGATAGAACGACTGCCAGCATGGCCCGCTTCTGTCCCAACGTGCTCATGATCGCTTTAGATATCCCTTTTGCGAGAAGGGTATCTTCCATTACCTTTCCAAAGATCGCACCCAACAGAAACACGGGAAAGAACGCCTTAATATAAACGGCCGCCTTAAACATAAAAAGCTCAGTATATGACGGCATGACCGGAAGCCCTTCAACGGAGGCGGCGAGCAGAGCAAAAATCGGGGCAAACAGGATCACCGAAAATCCCATATACGCCATGAACATCAGAAGACACAGGCTAAGCACAATACCAAATACGTCCATTTTTTTACCTCCTTACTCCCCTAATTTGTCTTTGCTTCTTTTATTCCTGTCACCAGCACTGAATGATTAAATGGAGAGTCTGGCAGCCATTACGGGCATTATGATCCTGCGCACTTTCATTCCTTGGGTTGAGTGTCAGGCATGAGGTTCATGGATAAGCCAAAACCCTGATCAGATTTCACCTGTTTCATGAATCCAAGGCTCCAGGGTTTCAGGTTTGGCCGCCATGAATTCATAGTAGGCCCTCTCCGAGATGTACCCCCAGTTGTCCAGGTCCTTTTTGAAAGCTTTGAAAGATCCGTCGACCTTTTTGACCACAGGATCTTTAGCAGCCACCTCCTCCAGCACTTCTTCCGAAAACTTTCTGAGCTTGTTCAGCACCTCTGTTGGAAAGCGAACAAGTTGAACCTTGAGCTGACTGACCAAGGTTTGGAGAGCCCTAAAGTTTTGGCTTTCGAATTCGCAAAGGGTCCAGAGATTATTACGCATAGCAACATCGTCCAGAATGTTTCTCAGGTCCCCAGGAAGGGAATCATAGGCATTCTTGTTGAAGATCACTTCGATGGCCGATCCTGGTTCATGCCATCCCGGGTAGTAGTAGTACTTTGCAGCCTTATACAGACCCATTTGGAGGTCGTCAGCAGGCCCAACCCATTCAGCCGCGTCGACCTTGCCACTTTCCAGTGCGGCAAGAACTTCGCCGCCCGGAACATCAATCACGGTGGCTCCGGCCCTGGTAAGCACTTTGGCGCCAAGCCCTCCCATCCGCACTTTCATTCCCTTGAAATCTTTACTGCTTATAACCTTCCTATTGAACCAACCGCCCATCTGCACGCCGGTATTCCCCACCGGTCGAGGCACGACATTAAACGGCGCGTAGACCTCTTCCCACAGTTTCAGGCCACCCCCTGAATAAAACCAGGCATTGATTCCCTGTGCGTTGAACCCGAAAGGCACGGCTGAAAACCACGGGGCCGCTGGGATTTTATCTTCCCAGTAAAAGGACACCGAATGTCCTACGTCTACCGTGCCTTTTGAAACGGCATCGAATGTGTCGAAAGCCGGCGCCAGTTCGCCACCTGCAAAAACTTGTATCTTGAGACGCCCCTCACTCCTCGCCTCAACCTCTCTGGCGAAACGCTCTGCACCGTCGTGAAAAATAGGAAGCCCTCTGGGCCAGGTCGTGGCCATGCGCCAATTATAGGTTCGGCCTTGAGCCCAAACGTGGGGGGCGCAAACTGCCTGCGAAGCTGCTGCCGTTGCCGCAACTGCTCCAGCTAATCCGAGGTTTTTCATGAATGTCCGTCGATTCAACTTCTGTGCCTGATCTTTTGGGTGCTCCAAAAGAGACAATAGACTCATGCTCTCCTCCTTTCCTTTCTCGTTTTCTTATTATTGGGCAAAGCAACTTCGATCCCTATGACTTAAAGATGAGGCGAAACCTTTCCTCCATGGGCACAGACCCTTTCCGCCGGCTCTCCGGACTGACGGGCGGATGCGGTCCCTATCGTAACATCAAAGAATACCATGAAAAAAAGCGGTTTGGTCGGTCGAATGGCCGTCATCAATGCCGACAACACGTTTGTTAAAGCTATTCACTTCATTGATGGTTCTCATGGTGATTTTCCTCCTTTCTTACAATAAATCCCAAGAATTCTTTGAGAATTACTATCCGGAAATGCCCACTCTCACTTAGAGAAAAGTTCTACGGAGCAAAAAGCCGAGAAGGCCCCCAAAAGGGATACCTAAAATTCCCCCTGGAGGTCTCACGCTGGCAGTTTCTGGAAAGTCCAATTCATGATTTACTCCAGACTGAACCCTTTTTAGAAATAGCTATGAAGGTATGACCGGGTGGAGCCGGGAATTTGCGCCTGTTTTGACCCTGCAATAATCGAGGTGGTGAAAGCGGGCACGGAAGCGGTCAAAAGCAGGCCGCTTTGCAAGAACAAGGGTCAACACCCGAAAAAGACAGATAGACTCCTGCCGGTTAAACAGAAACTCCACCTGGCGACGCAAGACTCAGCACACTGAAGTAATGCAAAGAAACGAAAAAATACGCACGTCGATAACATACCTGGCGGGGTCTGGAGATACACCACACCACGTCTATACAATGCTGCCAGTCACAGCAAGAGTCAAGGGGTATTCCAGAGGGGCGCAATTGGGTAATAGTCTATACAAATAGCTAATTATAGCGATGATTCAGTGGGTTGACACACATCGGATAAACAACAGTAAATACTGAAAATTGGCGGTAGGGAGGCGCCGCCTGGCCAAGAGCATGGCCTGTCACTCTCGCGCGGAAACATTGGCCCTCTTGCTCTTGAAACTGAACTTGCTCACAAGGTTTTGCTCTTATTTCTTAGACAGGAAGCGCCAGGATGTCTATAAATCGACTTTCTCGGGTCAACCCATGTCCCAAGTATGGCCTTCCTTCTTCATTGTGTCAGCACAGACGCTCGATATCTTATATAAAATCGCATAAATGGAGAGGCGTTATGAAAAGACTAAGATTCTTAATCTATTGCCTTGCGCCTTTTTTTGCCCGCCTTGCCGCATGTGCTCATCAAGCTAATCAAGCTATGGCTCCAATTGTTTACGCTGGTTGGGATGAAGCTGCGGCAACTAATGGCGGAAGTGATTACGCGAAGGCTTATAAAGAGTTTAAGCCTTTGGCGGAACAGGGGGATATGTTCGCGCAATTCAATCCAGGGGTAATGTGCGAATACGGTCAAGGCGCGCTGCAGGACTATGCTGAGGCGATGAAGTGGTATCGAAAAGCGGCGGACCAGGGATATGCTCCAGGTCAACTCAAGCTGGGATTCATGTACTATTTTGGCCAAGCCTTACCACAGGACTATGTGCAGGCGCACATGTGGTTCAATTTAGCAGCAGCACAAGGCGATTCGGGCGCCCAAAAGCTCAGGGACTTGTCAGCCAAGAAAATGACTCCTGCCCAAATTGCTGAGGCGCGGCGGCTCGCAAGAGAATGGAAGGCCGGAAACAAGCGGTAAGTCGTCTGGGACGCAAATTATGTAAATGTACATGGCCGCTTCAAATAATGGTATTTACGGGAGAAAGTTCCGTTAGAACGGCGCACGGGCTGAGCGTGTCATCGACCAATGGAAAGAGAACTCCGGGCGGGCCGCATAAGCGGCCCTCCCGTCGATTCCCTGAACATAAGGCGCGCAAGAAAAGGGTGGCGCGGACCTGAAAAAGACGTCCTACCTTAGCCCGTCCTCTCTATAGGCCTCTTCCTTTTTCAGCCCACCCACCCGGGCGTCTCGATACAGTTTCATGCGTAAGCTTGGCGTGAAGACTTCAGATCCTTGCAGTTCTCGGAGCGCACAATCACCCCCAGGCCCAACCATCCCTCCTCTTGGGCGAGGTGGGGTGCGCAGCCACTATTTCGAGGTTCTGTCTACAGATCGTTGATCCTCTTCATGTCGATTTCCTTCAGGATCGTAATGCCTTTCGCCTTCATGGCTTCGAGGGCCTTCACTGTTGTGTCGGGCGCCACGCCCCTGCACAGACCTTCGATTACAACGACCTTGTACCCATCCGCTGCCGCATCGATAGCGGTCGCCATAACGCAGTAATCGGTAGCAAGCCCATAAACCACAAGTTTCTTCATGCCCGCAGCTTTGAGGATAGTGTCCATTTCGGTCTTGGAGCCGCCGTCATCCTGGAAACCCGAATAGCTGTCGAATCTCGGATCCTGCCCCTTCTTGACTATTGCCTGAAAGATATTGTTGTCGAGGAGCACCTTGGCGCCGTCAGTCCCCTGGACGCAATGGTCCGGCCACAGTACCTGGGTCTTGCCGTTCACCTGGATGGCCTCGAAAGGTTTGTTGCCCGGATGGTTGCTGGCAAAGGAAATATGGTTTCTAGGATGCCAGTCCTGGGTGCCGTAGAGGACAAATCCCTTTTCCTTCAAGAGGGCCGTGGCGTCGGCAACCTTCTTGACGTATGCTTCGTCTGCCCCATTGACCGCCAAGGTCCCTTTCTTCCACGTGGTGAAATCACCCTGCATATCAACTACGATCACACCCGTCTTCTCGCCGGCTGCAACTGCCGACAAGGGCGCCACGCAGAACAGCATCGTCAGAACAACTACACCGCTAATTAAAATGATCATGTTTCTCATAACCTTTCCTCCTTTTGGTCTGACTGCTTTGTTTTCTCTCAGATCTTTTATCTTGCCGCCTCTATCCACAGATCTCCCGATTGCCTGTTCAATATTGTTTAATTACTTAAATTATATTTAACCCGGAGTAATGCATCAACTTCTGCGCTATGCATCCACACCTCATTTTCGGGTCGGATTCTGCCTGAAAAAACTTCTTGAACAATGTCAAAGCACGTAAAACCATACGATTTCCCAATCGAATAAGCAAGTGATATGTCAATGAGACCGGTTTTTGCATTTTCAGGACACACTCATTCCCGCAGTTGATGCGCTCGATTCCCAGCCCCAGTGTATTCGATGGCGCTCAGGCGAATAGAATGCGATAGTGCCGGGTTAGTGGAAAAGTGCGGCGGATTCGATCTGACCCACTTGCTATTCACGGCGCCGCAGGACAGCACCCAATATCATTATCAGCACCAGACGCATGGTTGGGCCACCGATCAACCTGATCTAAGGCGTGGTTGACTTACAACTTTGCCAACCGGTTCCAAGATGAAATCGTTATGTCCCGAAACCTACGCACGAGTTCAAAGAGAACATAAAGCGGTAAGTAAGAAAGCCGTTCCATTCCAAAGATGTGTTGGAGGAATTTCGGGAACCCCTTGAGTGTTCGAATGAGCCCTAATGGACGATTCTGTCGATTAAAGGATTTATAGAGCAGGTAGATTTCCAGAAACGCATCCATCAGCCTGGGTGGACGGGTCCGAATTCGATATCCCACCCGCTCGCTTTCAGATACCGGCAGGTTCCGGAACGCCTCAAGAACAATTGACGGAACCGAAAGGCGCAGATGGCGCTGCAAATAAGCCAAAGCATCCTTTAGGGGCAAAACCTGACGGTACCTTCGGGCGAGCGCGATGAGCCGATCCCAGTTGATCTCCGTTTCCGGGTTGTTCATGATCGTGGCGGCGTCGGCGAGCCAGCGAAGGGGCGGCAGAAGATTCCACTTCACCCCATGGACGCAGACATGAAACAGGAGATCGGTCGGATTCGGGGCAAATGCAGGCGCCCCGTCGACTTTAGTTTTCACCGAACCCTGCCAGAATTCCTGGTCTGCATCGAGATCTACATCGCTCGGGAACACGCGCCAGTGAAGGTCACAGACAAGACCTTCCGGACCCACAAACTCATGTGCATGCCTGACGGAGAAGTAGATTTGGGTAAACTCCTCCATGGGCCTGGCGCCCGGAGTCCAGCCCAGTCTGGCGAGAGGCTTGATTTCTGAAAACCCTTTGAGCCGTGTAACAGTGGAAGTCCATCCAATCTCGCTGAGCGTCTTTATGGCGGCTGCGGCCTTTGCTGCGGGGACGAGGATGTCAAAATCAACCATGGGTCGCAGGCCGGGATCCTTGTAATGCAGCAGGATCAGCGCAGCGCCCTTCAAAAGCATGGTCTCGATGCCGGCGCAACGGAACGCGTCCAGCAGATCAGGTATCTGCGCGAACCTCCTCTGGTTTTCGGATAGAGTTGAACGGTAGAACCAGCCAAAGATGTTCATCAAGGGGTCTTTAACGCCTTGTGCACCGAGATTTCGGTAGGCCAGGGGAAACAAACGGCGGGATCCGGGGTCGATCCGGTCCAGATCCACAGAAGCTTTCCACCGACGCCATGTCTCCACCGACGCTGTTCCTCGCAGCACAGAAGCCAGTAAAAGCAGTTCCTGCAGCGGGGTAGGCCAGCAGCCGCCCTCCTGCTGAACGGTCCGTATCGGCCTCTCCCTGTTACTCATGCAAAAGTCGGAGCCTCCAGTTTTCAGTGTCAGAGATATGAATCCTCATTGACGATCTCCCTCAGCCGGAGAAAACAGAAAAGACATGTAATCGGCTTGATGGCCGAACAGCAATTGTAACATAGCACGGGGATGAGCAGGGTTCAACGCCGTGATTGGGGACAGATGCGTCGCCCGCCTTGCCGTTTGGATGTAAAAACGTTGACAATCCGACGGAATCATCTCTAAAGTTCGGGCTGAGAGGGAGGCCGTTGGGCCCATGATACGATGAGAGGACCTATAAACATATCCGCAGATGAAGTCGCGAGAGCCCTGCCGAGAGGCTACGGCGAGGTTGAGTGCAATTTCGACGCCGTCCAGGCGCCGAACAATGACCGGGTGGGGCTTGTCATACCAACCTGGCGGCGGTACGGGTATTTGAAGACCTGCCTGGACTCTCTGCGGCGAAGCCAACTCACGGATGCCATTCTATGTATCGTAGACGAAAGCGACTCCGAAGGGTTGAAGGAATTCGACGATTATCGCCTCTTTAAATATCTTGATTCCCAGGGGCATGACCTCCTGCGCATCGATGGAAGCATTGAGGAAATGAAGGCGCGCTGCGACCGCCATCCCGAATGTGTGGCGTTCAATTCCCTTGGATACCTCAAATACAGGATCAACCCCCACGAAGCTTGGATACCCAAGAGAAACGGCGAGATCGGTATTTATGTCAAAAATGAAGCCGCCTGCGGGATCTGCCGAAAATCGGAACCGCTTCCCCGCAGCCGTACCGTACCGGCTATCAAGGCCTTCGAAATGGCGAATACTCCAACGATAAAGATTTTTAAGAAACGTCACGCCAACATGGCTGACAGCCTGCGGGTCGGATGGGATCTTCTGTCAAATGTTCTAGGGTGCAGTTTCCTCTCCTGCCTGGATGCTGACACGAAAGTCAAGGAGAACTGGCTCGAAAGACTTCTCGGGCTGCACAGGCATTTTGAAAATAAGATTCATAATCCGTATTATATTATCTCAGGATTTAATACTCCCAATCATCCTGTCGCAGCCGAATATGATCACTATTATCTTAAGAAGTCGATCGGCGGCGCGAATATGTTTTTTCACCGACGGATTTATCACAATCTACGGCGTAGCCTTAACTCTATCTATTGGGACGCGGGATTCGCACATCGAATTCGGGCTATGAAAGGTAAGCTGATCTGCACCAAGCCGTCCGTTGTCCAGCATATCGGGAAGGTTGGGATCTGGTCGGGTGACCATGGTTATGATTTCGCCGAAGACTTCGACTGGAAATAGAAATTGACACGAAACCGGCGGTGGGATAGGGAATGAAGAGAAAATGCTTCCATCATTCGTCGTGCAACACTAACTGGGAGGACTGCAACAAATGATCAGGTTCCCACGAATTGCGGAAAATATTGAGATCAACCAGGTTGAGGACGGTTATGTTATTTATCAGGCAGATCGGGACAGGGTGCATTACGTGAATAAATCCGCAGTGGTTGTGCTTGAGTCTTGTACCGGGAAGAACACCCACGAGGAAATTGAACGGATTCTCCAAGAGGCCTTTGACCTTCCGGAGGTTCCCAAAAAAGAAGTGGCTGAATGCCTCGAAAGCTTATACCAGGAAGGTTTGATCCAATAGTCCATCATCGGGAGTTCCGCGTTCTCGCCTGTAATTTCAAGGTCCGGTCGAACTGCGAGATCTTGGCTCGACAGGTGAATTTTATAGCTCAAGATGCCCGCCAGAACTATCCGCTAGTGCACGAGCAAACCTACGAGGTTCGGTCGCAGGATGGGCATTACCAAATCATCGAAGATTTGGAACTCGCTTTTACTGCATCCGATCTCAACAGTCTCACTCAAAATCTTCTTTGGCGTATTCACGGAAAGGCTTTCGAGAATATCGCCGATTACGTTCGCATCCACGCCGGGTGTGCGGAGCACAAGGGGAATCGTTTCCTGATTGTCGGAGATAGCGGCGCGGGGAAAACAACCTTGATGACCCGTTTGCTGTTTGAAGGGTTTCAAGTTCACGGTGATGAACTCGTGATGCTTCGCGGCGGTGAGAGTATGCCTTTTCCACGCCGGTTCCACATAAAAGAGAGTAGCCTGGAGTTATTGCCTCAGATCCGCGAGTTCATTGATGATGCGCCTTATATAACTGAGTTGAATGAACAGAAGACCTATGCATTTTCCCCTTCCGAGGCCGGGTTTGAATGGGAAATTCGGAACCGTGAAGTGAGTGTCTTCTTCTACTTGGAAGGTAACCACGGCGGCGAGACTCGCGTTAAAGACTGCCCCAAGTATCTGATGGTTCAAAAGGTCATGCCGAGGGCATTCTTGTCGATTTCACACGATCATTTGAAGATAGGGGAGCTATGCCGGGCCGTTGATCGTGCGGCTTGTTTTATCATCTATTTGGGAGATATTGGTAGTGCTGTTGGTAAGATTCGAAATATTATGAATAAATCCTGAGATCCAGATCAAGCTATGAGCATGAAGATCCCAAAGGTTATTCACCAGACATGGAAGGATAACTGTATACCCGAGGAGTTTCAATCTTTCTCATTTTCATGGATGAACCACCACCCGGACTGGGAATACCGGCTATGGACCAATGTGGACAATCGAAATTTCATAAGTAAAGATCATCACTGGTTCCTGCCCTTCTATGATAATTACCAATTGAATATTCAGCGGGCAGACGCCGTTCGTTATTTTATACTTTATACTTACGGGGGCATGTATGTCGATCTGGATTTCGAATGCTTCAAGCGCGTCGAGCCACTGTTGAACAACCGTGAATGCGTTCTTGCTCTGGAGCCGGAGCGGCATTGCCGCAACCATGGGGTGGAACGCATCATCAGCAATGCGTTCATGGCGTCCACGCCGAACCACCCGTTTTTTTACGCCGTTACGAAGGGTATGGCGTTTCATGTTCCACGCGCCAGGCGCCTTAATGATTTTGTTCTGGAGACTACCGGTCCGCTCATGCTCAGCCGGGTCTATGGTGGTTTTCCCAACCCGGAAACGCTCACCCTGTTGCCATCCAAATTCCTTTTTCCCCTCGATTACGAAGAGGCCGGGAGGTTTATTAGGACCCGAGATCCTGAATTGAAGGCAAAGCTGAGAGATTCCTACGGGATTCATTACCACTGGGGATCTTGGTGGAGTAGTGGATAGTCTTATCATTTGAATCTTTTGGGAAGAGCTTTGTTTTGGTGCGCTAAGAGATACATTTACGCCGAGGCCGAAGGCTACAGGGTCAGTTTGAAGTATTGGCTTAAATGAGCCTGCTTCGTACGATATAAGAATAGCATTACTTGCAACTGACGAGCAATGAATTCCCTTGTCCTTGTATAACCTATTTCTTCATAACGCTTAGAATTCCATCTTGCCCGCATCTCCATGCCTCCCCGCCGGATCGAATACAACGTCAGGCTTATTTCCCCATGATCATGGTAATTTTCAAAAAACTCCTCGATTCTTTGCTTATCAATCCCCAGAAAGTCCACAAAATCAGAAACTACCTTTTGCGGGTCTGCAATTAAAGCTTCGTACAGGATCAAGTGCCTGTCAGAGGGCTCAAATTGGTCGTAAATCTTAAGAATATTTGAGTAATATTCGATTTCCCGCAGCTCCAGCATGCCTGTTTGCTTCGGAATCGCGACCGCAGGATTCCTCGTGATGAGGACCAGTCTGTTGCATTCCACATAATCGCCGGCTCTCTCGCCGTGCGATGAGTGCAGGATCGGGGTCAAGGCTGCATCAACATGTTTCAGGGGGTTGTACTCCAAGTTGTTCAGGCACAAGGGAGTATCGCCTGGATTACATGCGCAGCCCAAAGTCATCCTGCCCGATAGATACTCAACGATATACCTCACCCAATTGATCCCGCCCCCTGGGTAGGAGAGCAAACAGGTTCGCGATTCCACCGCACTGCGGCCGGTGGGAAATCGTTTTCCTCCTCCTTTTTGTGCTGCAGGGTTGGATGGATCAGGTCTAGTCAGGCGTTCTCTGACTGCTTGCGCCAATCGCACAAACGGGTGAGGGGCTTCCAGGATGTTCCTAACCATTTTGACGAAATCTCTGCGAAAGGGCTGTTGCTTCCAGGCGATCAGGGAATGCCGCATGGTCTCATCGAAATCGAGCGCCAGCAGATACCGGGCTAGCTCGCGCGGGTTTCCGTAGGCATCCACATTAATGCAGCAGGTCGCGCCGGGCGAGTATTCGGCGATGTTGGGCGCCCCGAGGTATACCGGCACGGCGCCCGTAAGCAAGGCGTCATAATACTTTTCAGTGACGTAGTCCCTGTCGATTGAATTCTCAAAGGCAATCACACATTTGTACCGGCGAAATATCTCCAACTTGGTTGCGGACCCTTTATCCTCTTCAAGAAACCGGTTTCGAAGGTGCTTGCCGTAGTGATGGATGTCGAGGTGCTTGTTCAGTTCTTTCAAATAAGCGAGACGGCCGCTGTTGTCGACGGGACTGCTGATGAACGAGGCGATAAGACAGTCCGGCTGTTTGGGGGGCGCCGGCTGCCTGAGCTGTTCCAGGAAATCGGGACCGTAATGGGCGAAATAGGGTGTCCAAACGTCCGCATCTCGCCGATAGGTCATCCGTAAATCCCAGATCGGGTCCTTCATGTTCGGATAATTTATCTCGGATTCCAGACTCCAGGCCACCCATAACTGACCTTGAGGCTTGGACGTGAGCGTTCTTTTCCGGCAACCGTCTTGCGGGACATGGATGACGACGGCGTCCGCCTCTTGCAGAAGGGCGCGATCCTCGGAGAGACACACTCCCGGCACGGAAAATCTTTCTAATTCCAACGGCGAACCATACAGGCGATCATGGAACACAATAAGGATCTCACGGCGGCGGCGCATTGCCTTTCCCCAGTAAGCATTCCCGCAAAGACAGAAGGATAGAGTTCATTGGTGTTCGTGTAACCGCCATCTGTAGCCGGTTCGGGAGGTTCCTGTCAAGGTGCGGCGGCTCTGTTTCCTTACAACAATTCAGGATCGATGCCGGTGTCCGTCCGGAAGCCCTTGCCTTTATCGAACAAGAGATCCTTTCCCGTTGTTGTCTGCAGTAAGGAAACCCGAACAGGCGGAAAATCAGTGCAATGGCTTATGGGAACAGAACAGAGAGCCCGAATCGGCAGCGGCGGAGACTCAGCTCGCCAGGGGCAAAAAGCGCAGGCGCCCTGCGGACAAAAAGATATTGACAATTCTGTGCAGTCTAATTTAAAGGTAAATAAACTATATAAAATTGGCGTCGACAATTCTCAAACGCCGTGAGTGAATTCCGAAGCCTGGAGCGGGGCCTTCATCAAATAGACGCAGTGGAAATGGAGAAGGAGGAAAATGAGAGATTCAACAGAGAAAAAAAGCTACCTTGAACACCTCAACCCTGAGCGGCGAGAATTTATCAAAAAAATAGCTAAGGGCGCATTCATTATACCCGCAGTGGTCTCGGTTTCGATGCTTGACCAGAAGCTCAACGTTTCAGCCGCTATGGCGCAGAGCAGCAACATCTCCGATTAGGGGAATTGCTAATGCTTCCGGCGTAACCGATCGACCGGAATCACCAACTTCACAATGTAAGGATGGACGCCAAAGAGTGGTGTGCTATCTTATCTTCACCTAATCTGAGCGATCGGCTCTTGAGACTAATCGCTCAATTCAGGCTTCAGTATGCAGCTTTTCTCCAATTAGACCGCCTTTCGCGCCAGTTCCAAGGATGCCTCCCACTTTGAAGAACAGCCTGTTGACCGCCTCGATGATAGTCTTCAATGAGGAGCATTGCTTAGCGGAATGCCTGGAGTCGATTAAAGGAATCGTAGACGAGATCGTCATTGTCGACACCGGATCGACCGACCGAAGCAAGGTCATTGCCGGGTCTATCGGCGCCAAAGTGTTTGATTTTTCGTGGCGCGGGGACTTTGCGGCTGCCCGCAACGAATCCTTGCGGCATGCCGCTGGTGAGTGGATTCTTTACATCGATGCCGATGAGCGGGTCCGGACGATAGAGCGTATCGAGGTAGAGAATTTCCTTGCCGATCGCAGCAAGATTGCATTTACAGTGTGTTTTCACCCTTATAAGGGCTGCACCGCATATCGCGAGTATCGACTTTTCCGAAACGACCCGCGGATCCGATTTGATGGAGTCATTCACGAAACGATGTTGCCCTCGATTCAGGCTGTAAGTGCTGAAGAGTCGCTTTCGATCGGCCACTGCAACTTGACCATAGAACACCGTGGCTATGAAGGGCGCCAGGATCACAAGCACGCCAGGAACCTGCCCCTTCTGCGGCGTCAATTGGAGAATGATCCCCACCGCATCTTCTGCTGGTGGCATCTTGGCTGGGTTTTGAACAGTCTTGGTGACGAAGCCGGTGCTGAGGAAGCCTGGATGGCTGCCGCCAAAGTCATCCGTGAGCGAAACTTCCATGACATGGCTGACAGTCTGCCCTATGCCGATTTGGTTCGACTTCGGCACAAACAGGGAAAGGATGCAACGGGCCTGCTTCAGGAGGCTCTGGAACGCTTCCCCGATCAGTACCTGCTGATTTGGATCAAAGCGCAGGTGCTGATGGGTGAGCACAAATTGGACGAGGCGATCCCCCTGTTTGAACGTCTGGCGGCCATTGACCCTGAAATCTTGAATCCTGCAAAGCTTGCTTACGACGCAAGGATTTTTGGCGTACTCTCTTATGAAGCTCTGGCGAGCTGCTACTTCAAGATGGGCCGGGTTGCAGAAGCTGCTGCCTATTATGCTCTTGCCGAACAATGCGAACCCGAGAATATTCAGCACAAAATCAAGCGGCAACTCACCCTGGCGCGCATGAGGCCATAGCGAAAAACAGGCGCCAGGGATGTCCGGCATCGATGCACGCCGACCCGGATTCGAGAGGAGTTTCTTTCGGACGTGGCGGCGAAGGAGGGCGCCCTTTGGATGGACCTCTTCGGATCCCGCGTCAATCGGTATCTCCAATTCTTTCTTTACACAGTGAATCCACTTGGATCGTTTGATTGCGCTAAATTCACTATGTCAAATACACCGCTCATTTCATGCCTGTGCATTACTCGCTGCAAAGTGCGATACCTCCAACGGGCAATCAGATGTTTTCAGGCTCAAAGCTACCGAAACCGAGAACTTCTTATCCTTTACGAAGATGATGATCACCCTACCCGGGAATATATTGCCGGGATTTCAGACCCGCGAATCTCAAAAGTTGAAGTTTCCGCATCTCCCAAATTGACCCTGGGGCGATTGAGAAATCTGGCCGTTGAAAAATGCCGCGGTGAATACTTCTGCCAGTGGGATGATGACGATTGGTTTCATCAAGATAGACTCGAATTCCAAATGTGGGTCATACAGGAAAGCCGAATGCCTGCCTCGATAATGATGCAATGGCTGCTGTATGAAGTGATGGAGGGTCAGGCTTATGTTTCGAATAGAAGGCCCTGGGAAGGAAGTCTCCTATGCAAAAAGTCTTTGATCAGTGAAGAAATGAATTATGACGATGTAGTAAAAGGAGAAGATACGAGTTTGATCGACAGACTCTTTTCGGGAGGTCTGGTCTTCCCGATTATCATGCCGAAGTTGTACATATATGTATATCACGGTGAAAATACCTGGGAGCATGAACACTGGAAGCCGATATTGAAAGCCGGAACGAGACTCTCCGCTTCGTCAAGTCGCCTTATCCGAGACATCTTATCCGGGTGCTGCTCAGAAAAAGAAGCCTCAGAGCTTTTGGACAAAATCTCCCTATAGAGCCCGCAAGCAATGCCAATTCCGAGAATCCTTCATCAAACAGGCAAGACAAAAGCCATTTCCAAAGAGCTCGAAGTCTACCGGGACCAGCTTCTAAAGTTACACCCCCACTGGGATTATCGATTTTACGACGACGCGGGGTGTCGCAGCATCGTGGAACGCTATTTCCCCTCTTTCATTCCTGTCTATGAAAGCTATCCGAGTCCCATTCAAAGAGCGGACAGCTTCCGCGTCATCGCCGTCTATGGGCTTGGTGGTTTTTACCTTGATTTGGATATGATCTGCTTCAGGCCGTTGGACGACCTCTGTGCGTATCATTGCGTTTTCGGTGTGGAGAAGACGCTCGCGGTGGATGAAGCGAAACGGCTTGGTCACCGGCACGCCGTGAGAGTCGCAAACTATATGTTCGGCAGCGAAGCAGGGCATCCATTCCTGTTGCATATTCTGGAGATGATGGTCCGGGCGTCGCGGCGAATGGTTAAAAGGGAAGAGGATGTACTGGAAATTACGGGCCCCGGATTGGTGACCAGGGCCTTTTTCAGTCGACAAGAGCGGATGAGGGACGTCGTTTTGCTGCCGAATCGCGATCGAATATGCCCAATCCCTCACTGCAGAACGGTTTCCTGTCATTTTGGGGATTATGCGGCGCACCGTCACGCAGGGTCGTGGAGATGGCAGGCCCGGGATGGCGGCCGGCTGCCGGCGCCCTACGGAAGACTTAGCCCCTCCAGGGAGCAAATAAGGGCCATATGCTCAGAGTTGCGATCGGCGCGGAGGGAGGTTAGTCTACCGGAGCCAATCTGCATTTTGGGAACCCATAATGACGAGGACGGTGATGGCCTTGGAAAGGTGTTTGACCTGGTCAGTCCAGTGGGTAAACCAGTAAAGGACACGAAGAAGCTCGCCAATAGGAAGGTTCTGGTCTGCGGTCCTCCACGCTTATTTACGGATCGGATCTCACATCGAAACATCAATGTGGTTTATACGACTTTCGAAAGCACGGAGCTTCCCGGATCCTGGGTAAGCGCAATCAATGAATATTACGACTACTGCCTTGTGCCGCACGGCCACATAAAATCGGTTTTTGAAAAATCCGGCGTTCAAGTTCCCATAACCGTAATCGATCAGGGATTCGGAAGATATGTGAGGAGTCGCAGAAACATGGGTATGGAGCGGGGCTTTCGGGTTGGCTTCCTGGGGGTTCCGGTTGGAAGAAAGAATTTGATCGAACTTTACCACGCCTGTTCCGATTTGGCAGGGGAAATCCGCGGAGTCAAGTTAGTAGCGCATGTTTTCCATTCCTCTCACACGACCGATGAATACGAGATTGCTGTGATCCAATCCAGTCCCTTTGTAGAGTGGTCCGAAGGACGCCTCTCGGATGATGAACTCGGAAAATGGTATCGGAATCTGTCCTGTCTCGTCTTGCCAGCGAGCGGCGAAGGCTGGTCCTTTGCGCCGCGCGAGAGTCTGTATCTAGGTGTGCCGACGGTGCTCACCGACATCCCCGTTCATGATGAACTGATCACTTCAGGGCATTGCAAAGTCATTCCTACCAATGGCTTTGAGGATGCAAGATTTGAAAGCGGGATCTTTGGGAAATGGCGCAGAGTGGAGGTGGAGGATATTCGAGCGGCAATCCTTGACGTATACAGGCGATATGGCCACTACCAGATCGAAGCGCTGAAGGGAAGTCGCTGGATCGAGAGCAGATGGTCGAATGAGAGGTTACAGCAGAGCATACTGGGGTTCTTCTCAAGCATTAGTTAGTGTCCATCCGGAAACCCCGATTTTATATTTTCACGTTTAAGGCAAATTCTACACTTCAGAGCAGAATGGCCTTAGTTTGGTAAAAAAACGGACAGCTTAGGGTAGCTCCAGATGAGTTTTGAAATTTTCCGCAATTTTTCGAAACACTACTCCATCGCCTATCATACGTCCGGTTCAAAACAGGTGTTAAGCTTGCTCGATTCTAAATCTGCTCAGTATAACCAGATTGTATGCTACAACTGCACTGCGCACGCATCGCCCATAGATCTCTTTCTGCCATCAATCCATCGAGGGATGCTGATTGCAGTCACTGTGGGCGGCTGCGTGCTTCCGGTCTACCACCTGCTGCAGCGAACGGTTCGCAAGGACAATCGATCGTGTGATCGTGGGACAAAAGGTGCCCATTATAACTCGTTGCTCAAGACAAGAAGCACGACTGCTAAGAAAATGGGGATTACCCGGTTGATGGGTATAGATCGCGTGACTATCTACCGGAAAATCAAAAGATACAACCTCACTGAAGATAGCCCCGATGATGAAGTGTTGCATATGACACAGAAAGCGTGCAACGCTTCCGTTGCATGCAACACCTTTTTTTTTGCCGACTCCAGGCCGGAACACTACCCACCCAGACGCAAGTTTCCATTATACCGACACAATATGGAATAAGTGATCTTCTTCGCCTTTCCGGCACAGATTTTGATCATTCCAAAGCATCTGATCGTCATCCCACGCATTGTCTATCGATCACCGGTTCTTAGAGGCAAGCGGCGGTTGACGATTCTCAAGAAGAACCGAGGAATGCCGGATTGCTTCTGAAAGATGGAAACCCCTCATATGGAGATTGGATGAAAGCAAATATTATCGTTACCGATAATGAAGAGAGCATCTAATGATTCGAAAACTAACACATATTTTAGTACTGTTCACCGGACTGTTAACATGCTCCATTGAAGGCCGGTTCAAATGCGTCACTCCAGGCGCGTNNGCCTGATGCAGTCATGGAGCTTTTAACGAGTTCTGTCCCTCTGATTCATTAAGGATGAAAGGATTCCGCCATACCCCCGACGATACTGGTTTAAGCCGAGAGCATCGAATGGAGAAAAGAAATGAAAAAGAAGGGAATTGTTTGTTTTTTTTGGACTATTATATGCGCATTAATTCTTTTGCAGTCTAACCGGGCCGTTTGTGCCGACCCAGTGGAACAGATCCCCCCGGCGAAGTTCACAATGCCGGCCCCTGATTCAGCGCAGGCGCAGCAATATCTGGGTTTGAAGGCGATGGAGCCGTTCAAGGTTTCTGATATAAAGGCTAGGCTGGTGGTCATTGAGTTTATGAGCGCGCTCTGCCCGCACTGCCACGCCAATGCCCCCATCGTGAACAACATCTACAAAACGATCCAGGGAGACTCACATTTAGCCGATGTAAAGGTTATATCAATAGCGGTCGGCAATGAGAAAGCCGAGGTGGACGCCTACAAGAAGCACTTCAAAGTGCCTTTTCCAGTCATGCTCGACGATGATTCCGCGATTTCGGACTCCATGGACGGTGAAGCCACGCCTACGACCATGATCGTTTCGACGGAAAATGGGAAAGTACTCTTCAGCCACACTGGAGTCATTGAGGACCCTGACAAGTTTCTAAAGCAATTGAAGGCATTACATAAAACTAAATAGCGCAGAAATGGCCCGCCGAGCCGGGCGTCACCGGGGAATGCCGGGAGGGAAAATCCGCAGCTCCTATTTGCGGTTCTACGTACGCTTTACGTACGAGAATTACAGTTCTCCCCCCTTTACTACGCCGGCGAAAAGAAAAGGCCCATTCCTTCCTCGGGTAAGCACCGGGTAATACTAAGTTGCGCTCGAGTTGAAGCACCGAAAAGAGCGGGGAAGTGACTT
>PLSV01000136.1:0-47944 GCA_003165235.1 Syntrophobacteraceae bacterium | reverse complement strand
TTCGGGGGCAAATGTCCCCCCAACCCCCTAGCTTTTCGCCTTTTTTTGGTACTCACTTGAACGCAACTTCGTATGAGCACGCGGCAGGACGTCGGCTCCGACAAGCGGCCTGAGGTCTAAAGCAGAAGAATGGAAAGGCCCGGCTCATGACCGGGCTGGTTGTGGGTTACATAAAGAGGGCAACGGGGCTCGCAAATTTGTCCGCGCAGTATGTAACCCTTTCAGGGTAAAAATCGGTTTGTGCACATCCATACCCAGGGCGGCGTCCCGCGAGGCGCGGGACTGACCCCGGGCTGACTTATCAACCTCCCTCGGGGCATCCCAGCCGGCGTCGCAATCCAAATACCGCTAAGATAGCAACTTATAACTCACACCCAAGAATAATCTTATGCATGTGCAGGCGCCTGCTGTCGCGCTCCTGGTGGGGTCCAAGGGAAGCCCGGCCAGGATATCCGGTCCTTGTCTCGGGCAGGGTCGTGACTCCGCGCCCTATCCCTGGAAGCTGGTAAAACCTGAATGCCTTAAGTTGCGCTCAGGCGGCCCTATTTAGCCTGCATGTGAGGCTAAGCGCCCGGCAAAGCCTCAACAGGGTGATCACATTAGAGTTGACGCCGTTCTCTATCTTTGAGACCTGCTGTTGCGTGATGTGCGCACGCCTGGCCAATTCCGTTTGACTGATTCCCATTTTTTCCCTGGCCTCGGCCAATACGGAGTAACTCGCGCTCTTCATCGAAAAGCTCTTTGAATTGTGTGTCCTGAAGTTTCTCCAGCAGGTGGGCTTTGAATGTTCTCATTGGACAAGCTCCCTAAGCTTTTCTTCATCAACCCTGGCCAGAAAATCGTCTCTGCATCTTTTGGCTTGTCTGATTTCCGACTCCAGGACTTTGGCCGTATTCTTCCTCAAGACATTTGTTAAGACGATGAAATCCCGATAACAAAAGAAGTAGAGAATCCTTACCTGGTTACCGGACAACTGAACCCGCAACTCATGGACGCCATCTCTTAGCAAGTCCGCATAAGGGCGCGGCAGGTTAGGGCCCTTTTCTTCCGATTCAGTTTGCAGTATTGCGCTTAATGCCCGTCGCCGGCCATTTATTTCTTTAGGAAACCACTCGTTGTTCCGATTACATCATGGGAGATTAAGCCTCATCCTCCCTCCAGAGAGCCGGGAGTAGGACCGATAACGGCGCCTTCCTTCCCGGCTCTCACCATTTTGGGGCTGGAGCCAATATGTATGGAAACGACTCAGGTAGCCTGTTCCAAAGTGAGATATTGTCAGACTCCCGTAACATTCTATCCGAAAATACTCTTGCGAAACAGGAATGTGGCTGTAATATGGTTTCCGCACCAGGCTCACCTGCTTTGCCCCCTTTCTTCTTGATGCCCAACACAGATCCGAGGAGGCGTACATGAAAACCCCCAAATTGCTGCTCGTGGCCGTTTTGCTGGCTGGATTCGCAGCTTTTGCTCATGCCGGTTTCGATGACGGTAAAGCGGCGTACGGCAGGGGTGATTATGCCGACGCGTACGAGGACTTGAAGGCTTTGGCCGGACTGGGAGATGCTGAAGCACAATATTTTTTGGGTCGTATGTACGACAGAGGGCAAGGAGTGGCGAAGGACGAGGCCGAGGCGATAAAATGGTTCCGCAGGGCTGCCGATCAAGGGTATGCAAAAGCGCAGTTTAGCATGGGCGCTGCGTACCAGACCGGATGCGGCGTGCCGCAGGACTATGTTGAAGCGGTCAAGTGGTTCCGCAGGGCGGCGGAGCAGGGGAATGCCGAGGGAC
The DNA here is from genome assembly GCA_003165235.1 of Syntrophobacteraceae bacterium. Lineage (GTDB taxonomy): Bacteria > Desulfobacterota > Syntrophobacteria > Syntrophobacterales > Syntrophobacteraceae > SbD1. Next base: position 46,156 of record PLSV01000136.1, on the reverse strand, counting down.
AATGCGGCCTGGGAAATATGTACGGTGAGGGCCACGGCGTGCCGCTGGACTATGAGGAGGCTGTGAAGTGGTGCCGGAAAGCGGCGGATCAGGGTGATGCTCTCGCACAAACTGCTCTGGGCTGGGCGTATGCCGACGGTAACGGCGTTGCGCAGGATTATGTGCAGGCGCACATGTGGTTTAGTTTAGCGGCGGCGCAAGGTTATCTGTCTGCTGCAGATTACATAGACACGATCGCCAAGAACATGACCCCTGCCCAAGTAGCCGAGGCGCAGCGCCTGGCGGGGGAGTGGAAGCCGGGTGGCCGAGATTAGGCGTCCGTTCACCGCAGCGTTTCATGTCCCTGCGGGACACTCTAAACGATGAAAAGGACCGCAGGGTGGGCTGCGCTCCGCTTAGCCCACCAAGTCTTTTCGAGACAGTGTTGTGTTATGTCTCATCTTGGACTTTCCATGGTAAAGTAGCTGCAGGGAAGCTTTAATCAAAGAATGAGGAAAGGACTGGGGATGGCGATAGTAACCATTTCGAGGGGATCGTACTACCGCGGCCGGGAAGTGGCGGAAAAACTGGCGGCGAAGCTGGGCTATGACTGTATTTCCCGCGAGATACTCCTGGCGGCTTCAAAGGAATTCAACATCCCGGAAATCAAGCTGGTCCGGGCGATCGAGGATGCGCCCAAGATTCTGGAGCGTTTCACCAGCGACAAGAAAAAATACGTGGCCTACATCCGCGCCGCGCTTCTCAAGCACGCGCAAAAAGACAATGTGGTCTACCACGGGCTTTTCGGGAACTTCTTCCTTCGGGACATACCTCACGTGCTCAAGGTGCGGATAGTGGCCGACCTGGAGGCCCGCGTCGCCGACGAGGTCGATAGGGAGGGCATCGCTACGGCCAAGGCCCGTGAGATCATCGTAAGGGATGACGAGGAGCGGCGCAAGTGGGCGCTTTCGCTTTACGGGGCCGATACATGGGATGCGACTTTCTACGACATGGTGATACACCTCGGGTCGATCACAGTGGATGATGCGGTGAGCCTGATAATGCACGCCCTCAAGTTCCCAGGTTTTCAGACTACGCCGGAATCCCAGCAGGCTATCGACAACCTTGTGGAGGCGACGCGCCTGGAGTTTTCCCAGGTATGGTGGGAAGGCTCCCCGCGCGAAAAATGACCTGTTGATGACGGGGTGACGCAAGAGCTGGGGAGGAATGATTTTTCATGGGCCACGCTAAAGAGAAGGCGGGTGTTCTGGTCGCCGCCGCGCTGGGGGTCGTTTTCGGCGACATAGGCACCAGCCCCCTGTATACCCTCAAGGTTTGCTTCATAGGCCAGTCATCCATTACACCCTCGCCGCAAAACGTTCTGGGCCTGGTGTCATTAATTTTTTGGTCGCTGATGCTGGTGGTCAGCTTCAAGTATGCGCTGTTTGTCCTCAAGGCCGAGGATGGCGGAGAGGGCGGGGTTTTCGCCATGCTGGCCCTTCTCCACAAGAAAAAGGGAGCGAGCCTGGGCAGGGGACTGATCATGGCGGGGCTCTTCGGTTCAGCACTGCTCTACGGGGACGGTCTCATAACTCCGGTCATTTCGGTGCTGTCCGCGCTGGAGGGACTCGAAGTAGCCACCACCAGCACCAGGCCGCTGGTTGTCCCCTTGACCTGCGGCATACTGTTTCTGCTCTTCTGGGCCCAAAGCCAGGGCACGGGCAGGATCGGCAAGTTGTTCGGCCCGGTGATGATCCTGTGGTTCGTGGTCATCGCCGTGCTGGGGGTTGCGGCAATCTCGCGCAATCCCGACATACTGGCGGCGGTCAACCCGGCCCACGGAGTCCGGTTCTTTGTAGACAACGGGATACGCGGGTTCTTCCTGCTGGGCGCGGTAGTGCTCTGCGTGACCGGTTGCGAGGCCCTCTACGCCGATATGGGGCACTTCGGGGCCAGGGCTATCCGCATCTCCTGGTACTTCGTGGCGCTCCCGTCGCTTGTTCTCAACTATTTCGGCCAGGGCGCCGTGATCCTGCAAGACCCTGCAAACGCGGGCACATCGTTTTTCAGCCTAGTTCCACACTCTTTACTCTACCCGATGGTCCTGCTCTCCACGATCGCCACGATCATAGCCTCGCAGGCCATCATCTCCGGGGTCTTCTCTCTGACCAGGCAGGCCATTCAACTGGGCTTCCTTCCGCGCATGAGGGTCGTGCACACATCGGGAATGGCTGAAGGGCAGGTCTATCTCCCCGACGTAAACATTCTTATGATGGTGGCGGCCATCGCTATAACGCTCCACTTCAAGGCGTCCGACAATCTGGCCGACGCCTACGGCATAGCTGTCACCGGGACTATGCTCATCACTTCGGTGGTATTCTACTTCATTTGCAGATGGGTCTGGGGATGGAGCGTCATTAGAGCCCTGCCGCTCTGTTTGCTTTTCTTCGTAATGGACCTCACCTACTTCAGTTCATGCCTGCAGAAATTCACCACCGGCGGCTGGTTGCCCCTTTCCAGCGCTCTGCTGGTCATGGTTATCATGGTCGCCTGGTGGGACGGTTGGAAGAGGCTGGCGATAATGGTGATGACCATGACCGTTCCAAAAGAAAAATTCATGGAAAAGGTTGCCGCCGAGAACCTGATACGCCTGCCGGGCGTCGGCGTGTTTCTCTCCACTTTTCGCAGGGAAGTGCCGCCCATGCTCCTCCATTATGTCAACCAGACGAGGGCCATGTATGAGAAAATGGTGATCCTTTCGGTGCTCACCACAGACGCCCCCGAGGTGGCGGAACACGAGCGGATAGAAATCGAGAGGCTGGGTCACGGCGTCTACCGGATCGGCGCCCGCTACGGGTTCATGGAATCGCCGGACATACCGCAGATAATGTCCCTGGCCAAGGCCAAGTGGCTGGACATCAATCTTAATGAGGTGACCTACTACGTGGGCCGGATAAGCCTGGTGCGCGACCCCAGGAGGACCATGCCCAGTTGGCGCAGGTTCCTGTTTACGTTCATGTTTCGCAATTCTCTCAGCGGATCGTCCTACCTGAACATACCGCCTTCGAAAGTCATGGAAATTGGGATCCAGATGCAGTACTGAACCGTGGACGCTGGTGTGAAAGCTTTGCAGAGCGAATTCTGCATCGCTTTTTCAACCCAACAGGATTAATAGTGAAAAGAAGCACTCGCAAAATGTTGCACTTTCACCCGGCGATGTTTGTGCATTTTCACTGGACTTGTGGGCAAAAAATGTTATTAACAACGTGTTGGGGTATCCATGAAATGTTAATTAAATCACAAGCACTTTAATAGATTGCGGCCCGGTATAGCGACCAGGAAAGGGTTGCGCGGATTCTGTTGCTGATATGGAATAGCGGGTTTCAGATCTCGACTCATATTCGGGTTCTTCGAGCACTGCCTCCGGTCTTCCCCGGGCCAGGCATCGAATAAGGTAATCCTTTCGAAAAGAGCTCCTCCCCGATTTTTCCGTGACGCAATGGTTTCCAAGTGAAATTTCAGCCATGATTCGGTCTTCATCCGTTTTTAGTTTAGATATTTTCCCCACTTTCGAGGAGAGTTTTGGAGCATGTCTGTTATGGAACAAACCGCTTTGACACCCGATTTCAGCTTTCTTGAAAGGGCCGAGGCGTCCGGGCCGTTCAACGCTGCGGAATGCTTCCAATGCCGGAAATGTACGAACGGCTGTCCGGTTTCTTTCGAGATGGACCTGTTCCCGGACCAGATAATCCGGCTGGCGGTGCTCGGCCAAAGGCGCGAGATCCTGCAATCGAAGACCATCTGGGTATGCGCTTCCTGCGAGACATGCAGCACTCGGTGTCCGAACGGGGTTAGGATAGCCGAGCTGATGGACTATTTCAAGGAACTGGCCGTGAGGGCCGGCGTCGCCCCGGCTCTGCCCAGGGTCGCGGGATTCCACAAGGCTTTTCTTGAAAATATCGGGCTTACAGGCCGCGTATTCGAGGGCGCTCTGCTGCCGGCCTGGTGGCTCAAGACCGGCCAGATTGGCGAAAAGCTTTTCACCGGAGATCTGCGAAACGACCTGAAGCAGGCCGTGGGGCTTTTGGGCAAAAACAGGATGTCGCTTGCGCCCGGCAAGATCAAGGGAAGATCAAAAGTAAAAGCAATTCTTCGCTCCTCCAGCTAGAGACAGGAACCGTTTTATGAGAGTTACCTACTATCCCGGTTGTTCCCTGGAAGGCACGGCGCGGGACTATGCCGATTCGATCCACGGCGTCTGTGAGTCGATGGGGGTTGAGCTGCAGGAAGTGCCGGACTGGAACTGCTGCGGCGCCACCGCCGCCCACAGTATCGACCACGTGGCGAGCGTCGACCTGCCCGGACGCAATTTAGAGCTGGCCGAAGAGGTCGGAAATCCTGATATGCTGGTCCCTTGTCCACTTTGCTTCAACCGCCTCAAATCAGCGGTCCACGAAATCGAAAAAGGAAGCGAAGGTTTTCGGACCAGGCTTGGTCTTTCCACGCCAAGAATCTGGGACCTGGCCAATTTTTTCGCAACGGACAAGATGCTCGAAAAAATCGCATCGAGCGTGAAGAATCCTTTGAGCGGACTAAAAGTCGTATCTTATTACGGCTGCATGGCAAGCCGTCCGCCGCATGTAACCGGAGAACCGAATTACGAAAACCCGCAGAGCATCGACAGGATAGTCAAAAGGCTTGGCGCGACCGGCATGGACTGGGCATACAAGACGGAATGCTGCGGGGCGAGTCTCATGGTGTCGAGCCCCGGGGTGGGCAGCAAGATGGTCGCCAAGATCCTCGGCATGGCAAAGCGCGTCGGCGCGATGGCGATCGTGGTTTCCTGCCAGATGTGCCAGTTAAATCTCGACATGCACCAGGAGAGGATCGAAGCTGAAACGGGCAAGGTCTTCGGGTTGCCTGTCGTTTATTTTACCGAGTTGATCGGCATTGCCGCAGGGCTTCGGAGGGCATCGAACACGTTGTCCCGGCATTTTGTCGATCCGGTTCCTACGCTTCGCAAATATCTGGGCTGAGCCGCAACGCGTCACCCCGGCGGACCTCGGACCTGATCCCGGCCGGCCGGAATGACGAACACCAAGAAAAGGTAGAGCAAATGAAGCAGGGACAGAAAATAGGGGCGGTAGCCGTTGTCGGGGGCGGGATAGCCGGAATCCAGAGCGCTCTGGACATAGCCAACTCCGGGTTCATGGTATATCTGATCGAGGAGAAGCCAAACGTTGGCGGCGTGATGTCGCAACTCGACAAGACGTTCCCCACCAACGATTGTTCTTCCTGTATGATGGGCCCCAAGCTGGTGGAACTGGCGAGTCACCGCAATATCAGAATCCTGACCAAGACCAGCGTCGAAAAGCTGGAGGGCGAGCCCGGAAACTTTGCGCTTACCGTAATGCGGCATCCGCGTTTTGTTCGGGAAGACAAGTGCACCGGCTGCGGCGAATGCTCGAAAGTCTGCCCCATTGACCTGCCCGCCAACTTCAACATGGGCCTGAACAGCCGCAAAGCGATCTACCGAAATTATCCCCAGGCGATTCCGGCCTCTTTTACCGTCGACAAGCGTGGGACTTCCCCATGCAAGGCGATCTGCCCGGCGCACATTTCGGTCCAGGGGTATGTGGCTTTGACTGCTCAGGGCAAATACCAGGAGGCCCTAAAGCTTATCAAGGAAGAAAACCCCCTGCCTGCCATCTGCGGCCGTGTCTGCCACCATCCCTGCGAGACGGCCTGCATGCGGGGCGAGCTTGACGAGCCTGTGGCCATCGATTCGATCAAACGCTTTCTTGCCGATTTGGATTTGAGTTCCGAAACCAGGTTCGTCCCGCAGATAAAAGAGAAGCGCGACGAGAAGGTCGCAATCATCGGTTCTGGTCCTGCAGGCTTATCGTGCGCTTATTACCTGGCGATCGAAGGTTACCAGGTGACGGTTTTTGAAAAACTGCCGGTGTTGGGAGGAATGCTGACGGTCGGAATTCCCTCCTACAGGCTTCCGAAAAACGTAATCGAAGCCGAAATCCAGGTCATGCGGGATATGGGCGTGGAGTTCAAAACGGGGGTGGCGATCGGCGCGGACTTTACCATCTCTCAACTGAGAGACCAGGGATACAAGGCCTTCTTCATGGGCATAGGCGCCCAGGAATGCAAGGCGCTCGGCATCCCGGGCGAAGAGCTCGAAGGGGTGGTCCCCGGTGTTGAATACTTAAGAGACATGAGTCTGGGTAAAAAGGTCCCCCTGGGGGATCGCGTCGCAGTGATAGGCGGTGGAAACGTTGCGATGGACACTGTGCGAACGGCCCTTCGCAACGGCTCGAGCAAGCCTTTTATCGTCTATCGCAGAAGCGAACAGGAGATGCCTGCCAACGAGGAAGAGATCCACGAGTGCCGCGAAGAAGGCATCGAGATCATGACCCTAACCAATCCTGGGCGAATTATCGGGGAAAATGGGCGGGTAAAGGCTGTTGAATGCGTGAGGATGGAGCTCGGAGAGCCGGATGCAAGCGGACGAAGGCGGCCGGTGGCCGTTGTGGGGTCCGAGTTCATCATGGAAGTTGACGCCGTCGTTCCGGCCATCGGCCAGGAATCCGACTGGGCGTGCCTTACCGAAGAGTGCGCCTGCCGGCTTACCGATTGGGGCACGATGAGAATCGACCCGCTCACCCTGCAGACCCACGATCCTGACATTTTTGCGGGCGGGGATGCGGTGACCGGACCAAGGACGGTAATCGAAGCAATTGCCGCCGGCAAGCAGGCGGCGATTTCGATCGGCCGATACATCCAGGGGGAGGATCTAAGCGCCGGGCGTGAAAAGGAATGGCAAGCGGTTCAGGAAGTCTCGACCGAAGGCCGTGACACAATGCCGCGTGCGCGTATGCCTGTTGTTTCTCCGGAGATCCGCACCGGCAATTTCGAAGAGGTGCAGCTCGGGTTAAGCGAAGAGCAGGTGAGGGCCGAAGCTTCGCGCTGTCTAAGCTGCGGCGTGTGTTCCGAATGCTACCAGTGTGTCGATGCCTGTCTTGCAAAGGCTATCGAACACGACGAGCAGCCCAGAGAGCAGGAGCTAAACGTCGGCGCCGTCATTTTCTCGCCGGGCTTCGTTCCTTTCGATCCGCACCGCAAGCCCGAATACGGCTACGGCAGATGGCCGAACGTGGTCACCAGCCTGGAATACGAGCGGATTCTCTCCGCCGCCGGGCCTTTCGAAGGCCACATCCAGCGCCTGTCCGACGGAAAGAAACCCAACCGGATCGCCTGGATTCAGTGTTTCGGCTCGCGCGACAGCGCCATCGGCCAGGATTATTGCTCCTCTGTCTGCTGCATGTACGCGACCAAGCAGGCGATGATCACCAAGGAGCACGAAGCCGATATCGACACGACCATCTTTTACATAGACATCCGCGCCCAGGGAAAAGGCTTCGATCGATTCTACGAGCGCGCCCGCGATGAAACCGGCGTCCGCTACGTCCGGTCGATGATATCGAGAATCGTCCCGTCGCCGGAAACCGACCGGCTGCTGATCGGTTACTCGGATGCGCAAAATGTCATGCGCGAAGAAGAGTTCGACATGATAGTCCTTTCGGTCGGCCTCTGCGCGAATCCCTCTACCGCCGAAGTGGCGCGTAAACTGGGCGTGGATCTCAACGCCTACGGTTTTACCAAGACGGACGCAATGGACCTCGTAGCGACCTCACAGCCTGGGGTCTTTGTCTGCGGCGTTTCCCAGGGGCCAAAGGACATCCCCGATTCGGTGCAGCAGGGAAGCAGCGCGTCGGGTTGCGCAACCGCGCTTCTCTCCGAGGCAAGAGGGTCCCTCATCGAGCCCCCGCCTAAGTACGAGGAGCGGGACGTAAGAGGCGAAAAACCCAGGGTGGGCGTTTTCGTCTGCCACTGCGGCATAAACATCGCCGGCACGGTGGACGTGGAATCGGTCGTGGAATACGCAAAAACGCTTCCAGGCGTGGAATACGCTTTTCACCCGATGTTCGCCTGTTCGACCGACCAGCAAAAGGAGATCAAGAGGGCAATCCAGGAGCACAAGCTGAACCGGTTCGTCGTAGCGTCGTGCACTCCCAGGACCCATGAGCCGCTTTTCAGGAATACACTCAGGGAAGCAGGTCTAAATCCCTATCTTTTCGAACTTGCAAATATCCGCGAGCACGACTCGTGGGTGCACCAGAGCGAACACGGGTTGGCGACCGAGAAGGCGAAGGACCTCGTGCGCATGTCCGTATCCAGGGTGAGCCTGCTCGAGCCCCTATATGACTACTCTTACGAGGTCGTTCAGAAGGCGCTGGTAATCGGGGGCGGGCTTGCAGGGCTTACCGCCGCGCTCTCCGTTGCCGAACAGGGCTTCCCGGCCGTCCTGGTCGAAAAGACCGCAGAACTTGGCGGAAACGCCAGAAACCTGTTCTATACCGAGGACGGGGCCGAGCCGGTGAGGTATGTCGAAGAGCTCATCCGGAAGGTTGAATCGAACAAGCTCATAACGATCCACAAGGAAGCGGAGGTAATATCGATCAAGGGAGCGTGCGGAAACTTCTCGACGGTCCTTTCGGTTGGCGGAAAAGAGGTCGAGGTTAACCACGGTGTAGGGATCGTGGCTACGGGAGGCCGGGAATACAAGCCGACCGAATACCTCTACGGGCAGGACAAGAGGGTAGTGACCCAGAAAGAGTTTGAAAAGCTGCTCGTGGAAGACCCATCCGCCGTAAGGGATCTTTCGAACGTCACCATGATCCAGTGCGTCGGGTCCCGCGAGCCGGAGAATTCGTACTGCAGCCGGGTCTGCTGTACCTCCGCCGTAAAGAACAGCTTAAAACTCAAGGAAATCAACCCGGGCGCGAATGTCTCGGTTCTCTACCGCGACATAAGGACATTCGGGTTCAAGGAACTGGCTTACCAGGAAGCAAGACGGCGCGGAGTGCGGTTCTTCCGCTACGAAGAGGACAAAAAGCCGATCGTCGAGCAAAACGGCGGCGGGCTGGAGGTCACCTTCCATGATGCGCAGTTGCTGAGGCCGGTCACCGTTAAATCCGACCTCCTCGTTTTGAGCGCCGCGATCCGCCCATCGGAGAGCACGGTCAAGCTGGCCGAGACCCTGCGTTTGCCGCTCGACCAGGACGGTTTTTTCCTCGAAGCCCACCTCAAGCTGCGGCCGCTCGATTTCGCCACTGCCGGCTTCTTCCTCTGCGGTCTTGCCCAGGGGCCGAAGTTCGCCAACGAATCGATAGCACAGGCGCGCGGCGCGGTCTCGAGGGCTGCGACGATCCTCTCGCAGAAGGAGATAGTTGCCGAGGGGGTCATCACGCAGGTCGATCCGGCGCTTTGCCGGGCCTGCGGCGAGTGTGAACAGACCTGTGTATTCGGTGCGATAAAGGTCACACAACTGGAAAACGGAAAGAGGCAGGCCATGGTCACCCAGGCGCTCTGCACCGGCTGCGGCGCATGCAACGCCGCTTGTCCGACCGGCGCCGCGTCGCTTGCCCACTTCCGCGACAGACAGATCAATGCAGTAATCCAGGCATTATAAGGAATGTCGATGTCCGATTCATTCGAACCTAAGATCCTCGCGTTCATGTGTAACTGGTGCGCCTATGCTGGCGCAGACCTGGCCGGAGTGGCAAGGATGCAGTATCCGCCCAATGTTCGGCTCGTCCGCCTGATGTGCTCCGGAAGAATGAACCACGGGTTTTTGCTGAACGCTTTCGAGGCTGGGGCCGACGGCGTGATGGTCTCCGGCTGACACATCGGTGACTGCCATTACCTGGAAGGTAATGTGAAATGCAACCTGGTCATCGAGGGAGCGCACAAAATCCTGAAAATACTCGGCGTTGACGAACGCTATCTGAAGCTGAAGTGGATTTCTGCCTCCGAAGGAAATATTTTCGCGGAAGAGATCCGGTCCTTTACCAAGTTGCTGAAGGAATTGGGACCGAACCCGCTGGCCCGGAAAGATGCGCTTGAGGAACTCAATGCCGCCGCGGGGTAATGTATTCGAAAAATCCTCCCTTCTAAAGGTGGGGCGGGGGATTTTGGAAGACGACAATTTGGCGGCGGTTGGGTTCATTCAATAACCCTGAATGGAACGAGCTATGAAGATCAGCAGGGAACAGGTTGATTATTGCATGGAATGCGGCGTCTGCACCGGAAGCTGCCCGGTAAGCCGGGAACTGCCCGGTTATTCCCCACGGCAGATGATCAAGCGGGTGCTGATGGACCGCGACGAAACGGTCCTCCGCTCCAAAGAGCTGTGGGCATGCCTGACTTGCGCCCGATGCAGCTCGCGTTGTCCCGCGCAGATCGACTTTCCGGAATTTACCCGCGAATGCCGTGAACTCGCCAGAAAAGAGGAAAATGTCCCTCAACTCGCCCATCACGGCACATTGCAGGCAATTTCCTCCCTTCAGACCAGAAATATCAGCCAGAAGCGCACCGACTGGGCAAAAGAGGCGGGAAAATTCCATGCCAAAGGCGACCATCTCTACTTTGTGGGATGCGCGCCCTATTTCGATGCGGCGCTCAAGTACGGGCACGGCTCCCTGGAAACGGCAACCAACGTTTTGAAGCTTCTCAACCGGATTGGAATCGAGCCGGCCATTAGCGACGATGAGCGATGCTGCGGCCATGACGCCCTGTGGAGCGGAAACGAGGCCAATTTCCGAAAGCTCGCCTCCCTCAACCTGGAGATGATCGCCGGGGTGGGCGCAAAGACGGTCCTCTTCAGTTGCCCGGAAGGATACACGACCTTCAAAACTGAAATTCCGAAATATTTCGGCGAGCTGCCCTTCGAGGTGCTCCATGTTTCCGAGTTTTTTGCGCGCGAGATCCCGGGGGCTGGCCTTACATTCAAGCCAGCCGAGAACGGCGACCGCACGGTAACTTATCAGGACCCATGCAGACTTGGCAGAAAGGCGGGAATATATGAGCCGCCGCGCGATATTTTAAAGCTCATTCCGGGCCTCAAGCTCGAAGAGATGCCTTTTAACCGGGAAAATTCGGTCTGCTGCGGCACAAGCGCCTGGATCGAGTGCTCGAACTGCTCGAAGTCGATGCAGCTCACCCGGCTCACGGAAGCCGTGGAGACCGGCGCCACGACTCTTATAACGGCGTGCCCGAAGTGCGGGATTCATCTTTCCTGCGCCGAGCAGAATACGGACATTACTTTGAAAATAGCCGATTTGTATTCGTTTGTTTTGAAGCACATCGAGTAAAGCGGTTAAACCTTTGAAGGAGATCACTTTCGTGAACAGGGATGTCCTTGTCATAGGCGGAGGCATTGCAGGCATGCAGGCTTCCTTGGACTTGGCCGAAATGGGCTTTCAGGTGCACCTGGTCGAAAGGCTGCCCACTATCGGCGGGAAAATGGCCCAGTTGGACAAAACTTTTCCGACGAACGACTGCGCCCTCTGAATTCTGGGACCAAAACTCATGGAGGTCGGTCGACATCCAAGAATTCGGCTCCTGGCGTACTCGGAAGTGGAGAAGGTGACGGGCGACGTGGGCAATTTCCAGGTCACGGTTCGCAAGAAGCCCCGCTACGTCAATGAGAGCAAATGCACCGGCTGCGGAAGCTGCGCCGAGAAGTGTCCAACGTCGACGGTCGACGCGTACAACATGGGCATGGCGAAGTCCAAGGCCATATACAAATATTTTCCCCAGGGGATTCCTTCCGCATACACCATCGATGCGGCCAAGTGCCGCAATTTCCAGGAAGGAAAGAAATGCGGCGTCTGCGCCAAGGTCTGCCAGGCGGGAGCGATCGACTACAAACAGGAAGAGCAGATAATAAACATCGAGGTCGGCGCCATCATCCTTGCGACCGGCTATGAACTCTTCGACGCGAGGAGGATTCCCGAATACGGCTACGGACGGCTGCCAAACGTCGTCACGGCCATGGAGTTCGAACGCTTCCTTTCCGCGAGCGGCCCGACCCACGGCCATGTCTACCGGCCATCCGACCTCTCGGTGAAAGAGAGTTTGCCCGAGCTTGAAAAGGCGGTCCAAAAGGGCCTTCGCGAGCTTGAAAAATTTGAGAAACCATCCGAGATGAGTTCTGCCGAGTTCATCAAAAAGTATGATGGCGGCGAGCTTACGGGCGAACAATACGATAATTGGGCAAAGGCGTACAAGCTCTTCGTTCCCGTCATGGAGAAGCTCGAGGGCGCCAGTCAAAAAGTCGAGTCGATTGAAACGGTTCACCGCCTCGCATTCATCCAGTGCGTCGGCTCCCGCGACATGCGGTACAACAAGTACTGCTCGGGGTTCTGCTGCATGCACTCGATCAAGGAGGCGCTGATAGCGCGCGAGCACGACCCCACTGCGGAGATATATATCTTCGCGATGGACATTCGCGCGGTCGGCAAGGGGTTCGAGGAGTACCACAACCGGGCCGCCAATGCCGGCATCACATTCGTTCGGAGCAGGGTTGCGGAAGTTTCGGAAAAGGCCGACCACAGCCCCGTTCTCTTGTTCGAGGATACCAAGTCGCGTGAAGTGCGGAGCCTGGAGGTTGACCTGGTGGTCCTGGCGACCGCTTGCGAGCCCGGCCCGGCGGCTTTGAAGTTTTCGAAGATGTTGGGTATTTCGCTTACCGATTTCGGCTTTTACCAGACCAGGACCATACCGGCGCTGGACACTTCCCGTCCGGGCGTATTCGCGTGCGGGTGCGCTCAGGGTCCGATGGATATTCCCGAATCCGTGGCGCAGGCAAGCAGCGCTGCGGCCAGAGCGGCGCAGGCTCTAGCGGGTCCCGAGGCGACGCGCCTCGCATCCTGAAGGAGAAAGAGCAGATGAGTGGAAACGGCGAGAGCGTGAATCTGGCTGAACCCAGGATAGGTGTGTTCGTCTGCCACTGCGGTTCGAATATAGCCGGGTACCTCGATTGCGTAGCCCTGACTAAATACGCGGCGGCGCTGCCGAACGTGGTCTATGCGAAAAATAATCTCTACACGTGCTCCGAATCGGGGATAGCCGAAATAAAATCGGCCATAACGAACGAGAAGCTGACCAGGGTGGTCGTAGCGTCCTGCTCCCCCAGGACCCATATGCCTCTTTTCAAGAGCGCCTGCGAAGAGGCCGGCCTGAACCAGTATCTCTTTGAAATGGCGAACATCCGAGACCAGTGTTCCTGGGTGCACATGCAGGAGCGTGAGGATGCGCAGCTCAAAGCCATGGACCTCATACGAATGGCGGTCGCCAAGGCCGGACTTCTGGAACCGCAGGAAGATATCGAAACTTCGCTGGTAAAGAAGGCGATGGTCCTGGGTGCCGGGGTGGCGGGTCTTTCCGCCGCAACGGCCCTTGCCGATATGGGGGTCGGGGTGATCCTGGTGGAAAGGGAATCCGAGCCCGGCGGACTGCTCAAGCGTGTAAACAGGGTCGGCCCATCGGGTGAAAAGTCAGTTGACATTCTGGCCGAGCTGATAGCGAAGGCAAAGAGCGATCCGAATATAGATCTGCGCCTGGAAACCGAGCTTACCGGCGTCGGGGGCGTAGTCGGGAAATACGAAGTAACCCTCAAAGGCAAAGATGGCGGGGAAACAACGGAAACTGTAGGGTCTATCGTTGTCGCGACAGGGGCCGTACCGCTTAATGCCGAAGGCCTCTGCGGCTATAACGGCTCGACTGTGATCACCCAGATCGAACTCGAAGAGCAGTTGCGGGACGGAAAGTTCAGCGCGAAAAACGTTGTCATGATCCAGTGCGTCGGGGCTCGCTCGCCCGAGCGGGCCTACTGCTCGAGGATCTGCTGCCTGACCGCCGTAAAGAATAGTATCTATATAAAGGAACTGAATCCCGAGGCTCAGGTCCACATCCTGTACCGCGACATCCAGATGTATGGCACGGGAAACGAAAGGCTGCTCTGGGAATCACGCGGCAAAGGCGTAAAATTCGATATCTACGACGTTGCGAGACCCCCGATAGTTCGAGAGGGCAAAGTCGAGTTTTATCAGTCGGTCACCGGCATGACCGTCGATATACCCTGCGACCTGGTGGTGCTTTCGACCCCGCTTGTCGCCCCGGCCGACTCTCCCACAATCGCCAATTACATGCGCATCCCGGTCGACCAGAATAACTTCTTTCTCGAAGCGCACGCGAAGCTTCGGCCCCTTGATTTCGCAACCGACGGCATTTTTCTTGCCGGAACGGCAAGATTTCCGGCGACGGCGCCTGAAGCGCAGGCGCAGGGCCTGGGGGCCGCATCGAGGGCCAATACGATTCTTTCCAAGAGCAAGCTGCAGTTCAGCGCACTGGTGTCGAAGGTGACCGATAAGTGCGACGGGTGCGGTTACTGCGTCGACCAGTGTCCTTACAACGCCCTGAGCCTGGAGGAGTACGAGCAGGACGGGCAGAAGCGAAAGAGAAACAGATCCGACAACATTCTTTGCAAAGGCTGCGGCGTTTGCGCCGCGACATGCCCCAAGGGCGGTATCGTGGTCCTTGGCTTTACGAGAAAACAGCTCGAGGCGCAGGTTGATGCGGCCTTGATGCTTTAATGAGGCGCGATTTGGATCGACAGAAAGGATTTTTACACCATGTCCGATGATTTCAATCCGAAGATTGTCGGGTTCCTCTGCACCTGGTGAGCGTATGCCGCCGCTGACCTGGCTGGGGTTAGTCGTTCGCAGTATCCGCCCAATCTGCGCATCGTTCGTATGATGTGCTCGGGCATGGTCAGTCCCGACCTGATCCTTCGCGCGCTTTCCAAGGGCGCTGACGGGGTCCTGGTGATTGGATGCCACCTGGGGGAATGCCATTACCTGGAGGGCAATTACTCGGCGCTCAAAAGGGTTGCCGTTCTGAAGAAGCTGCTCGCCTTTGCCGGGATCGACCCGGGCAGGTTGAGGGTTGACTGGCTCTCTTCGGCGGAGGCGCCAACGTTTGTCCGGGTCGTCACGGAATTCAGCGAGCAAATCAAGGCCATCGGCCCATCGCCGCTGGCGCTGGTGGCATGATTTAGACACGAAAAAGCCGTCATTCCGGCGAAAGCCGGAACCCAGCGTCTTTCCGGGGGGTTAAAACCGGACCCCGGGTTTCGCCGGGAGGAGGATTGACGGTGGAACAGGGTGGGTGCGGGTTGATTGTGCCCACCATCCAGAAAAGACGAAAGGCTCTTTATGATCGACAAGATCAAAACGGAGGTCCGGCAGCTTCTCGAGTCCGGCAGGATCGAAGGTTTCCTCGGCCTTCGGGAATTTAACGGGCATGTGGGGCCGCACCTTTTCACCGACGGCTCCGACCTGGAAGGGTTGGTCCTCGGCGACCGGAAGGCGCCAGGGGACAGCCGCTATCCCCTGAACAAGCTGCTTATAACGATCGCCCGCCAATATCCGAACGCAACCTTCGGGGTGTTCATCCGGGGCTGCGACGAGCGCGGTTTGAAGATGCTTTTCGGCGCGAACCAGCTCAACGCGGAAAAGGTCGTATCCGTCGGTATCGCCTGTCCGCAGGAACTGGCCGACGCCTGCGAGTGCATGAAGCCTTTCCCCGATAACTGCGTTGCCGGGCAACCCGCTGAAGCCCGCCAGTTCGATAGCGTGGCGCGGATTGATGCGACCGGCCTCGAAGAACGTTTTAAAAGCTGGCTCGGCGAGTTCGCCAAATGCCTCAAATGCTACGGATGCCGGGACATCTGCCCGATGTGCTACTGCACCGAGTGCACACTGGGAGGCCGAAACCTGATCGATATCGGTGGCCTGCCGCCTGAAAGCCCTGTTTTCCACCTGACCCGCGCACTTCACATGGCGGGCAGGTGCATAGACTGCGGCTTGTGCAGCCAGGCCTGCCCGGCGGACATTCCGTTGAGGACGCTCTACAAAAAGATGGCGGACATAGTTGACCAGGAATATCAGTTCCGGCCGGGTTTCGGCGATACGACCAAGCCTTCCCTTAATATTCTCGGTGAAGCTACCAAACACTGAGAGGAGCCACTATGGATTACCGGACAGTATTGACCACCTGCACTTACTGCGGCTGCGGCTGCGGGCTATATTTAGAAGTCCTCGAAGGCCGTGTGGTGGGCACTATCCCCTGCAAAACCAGCCCGCTGAACGAGGGAAAGCTCTGCATCAAAGGCTGGAATATTCACGAGTTCGTTCACAGCCCGAAGCGCCTTACCCAGCCGCTGATGCGGAAAAACGGGGCGCTTGAGCCGGTGTCCTGGGACGAGGCCCTCGACTTTACCGCCACCCGGCTGCGGGAGATCAGGGACGCAAACGGCAGCGATTCCGTGGCTTTTCTAACCAGCGCCAAGGTGACCAACGAGGAAAACTACCTCGTTCAGAAATTTGCGCGGGCCGCAGTGGGAACGAATAACGTCGACCACTGCGCAAGGCTTTGACACTCCTCAACCGTGGCAGGTCTTGCCGCGGCATTCGGCAGTGGCGCGATGACCAACACAATCGCCGAACTGGAAGACGCTGACTGCATAATAGTGATCGGCTCGAACACGACCTCCTCACATCCCCTGGTGGCTACGCGGATCTTTCGCGCAAAGCAGAAAGGGGCGAAAGTGGTCGTCATCGACCCGCGAAGAATTCAGCTCGCACTTAAGGCCGACCTCTTCGCCCAGCAAAAACTCGGCTCCGACGTGGCGCTCCTGAACGGGATCATGCACGTCATCATCTCGAAGGGATGGCACAAGCAGGACTTCGTAGCCGAACGGACCGAAGGCTTCGAAGATTTTCGCAAAGTGATCGAACAGTACACACCCGAGCGCGCATCGGAGCTCAGCGGCGTATCGGTTGAAGATATCGTGACTATCGCCGACTGGTACGCAAACTCCAAATCCAGCTCGATCGTCTACTGCATGGGCATCACCCAGCACACCACAGGCGTTGACAACGTAAAGAGCCTGGCAAACCTCGCCATGCTGACGGGCAATATCGGCCGGCCCTCAACCGGCGTAAACCCGCTCAGGGGCCAGAACAACGTCCAGGGCGCCTGCGATATGGGCGGCCTGCCCAACGTCTACCCCGGCTACCAGGCGGTAAACGTTCCGGCAAACAAGGAAAAATTCGAGGCTGCCTGGAATGCGAAGCTCTCCGACAAGATAGGCCTGACCATTCCGAAAGCTTTGGAAGGGCTGAGCAACGGGTCGGTCAAGGCGCTCTATATTGTCGGAGAAAACCCGATGGTGAGCGATCCGGACGTGCATCACGTGGAAAAAGCCCTGAACTGCGCCGAACTCCTGGTGGTGCAGGACATCTTTCTAACGCCCACGGCCCAACTGGCCCACGTCGTGCTGCCCGGGGCCTCGTTTGCGGAAAAGGACGGCACCTTCTCAAATACCGAAAGGCGCGTGCAGCGGGTGCGCCGGGCGATAAATCCCGTTGGCGAGGCCCGCGCGGACTGGGAGATCATCCAGGAAGTCTCGAACCGGTTCGGCTTCCCGATGCAGTACGGATCGCCCGCCGAGATAATGGCGGAAGTCGCCGGTGTGACGCCCTCCTACGCCGGCATCAATTTCGACCGCCTGGAAGGAGAAGGCCTTTGCTGGCCCTGTCCAAACGTCGAGCATCCCGGGACTCCGTTCCTTCATGCAGGAAAATTTTCGAGGGGTCTTGGCCTTTTCCACGCAATAGAGTACAAGCCGCCTGCGGAAGCGGTGGACGAAGAATATCCTTTCTGGCTAAGCACCGGGCGCGTTCCCGCCCAGTACCATACCGGCACGATGACGCGCCAGTCGCCAACCCTCGAAAGGGAGGCCCCGGAAGGGTTTCTTGAAATGAATCCGCAGGATGCCCAGGAAATGGATGTCCGGCGAGGCGAACCGGTCCGTGTGACCTCCAGGCGCGGTGAGATTACAGTCAGGGTGGAGGTGACCAGCCGTGTCACTAAGGGGCTGGTGTTCATGCCGTTCCACTACGTTGAAAGCAATGCGAACATGCTTACGAACCCGGCCTGTGACCCGATAGCCGGAATTCCCGAATACAAGGTCTGTGCCGTACAGGTGGCGAAGGCCTCATAAAAATCCCCCCACCCCCCTTTAAAAAAGGGGGGTGGGGGGGCAATAGACTGGCGAGTATTCCCTCCTTTTATAAGCCATCGCCTTTATAATGCAGCCGCTGATTGACGGAAAACCATCCTGCGCAATCAACTCTTTTCCCAACGAAGTATTTTTAGTATATTCGCTGGGCTAAAGGCAGCACTTAGCAAAAAAGGGGCAGGGGCAGGTGAAAGATTCAGGGGCAGACAGAAAGATGGTTCTTGTGGCGGACGACGATGCGGACGATTGCCTGCTGATAAGGGATGCTTTGCTTGACAATGGTCTGGATTGGGAGGCCCAGTTCGTTGGTGACGGAATCGAGTTGATGGAGTATCTGGAAAATTGTGAGATAGAGGAAAAGAAGAATATCGGCTGCTTTCCGAACCTGATCATACTCGACCTCAACATGCCGCGTAAAGGAGGGCGAGAAGCACTGAGGGAGATCAGCGTTCATTCGAGGTTCAATAAAATACCCATAGTCATCCTCACCACATCCGACGAACCCCAGGACATTGCTCTTTGCAGTTCTCTGGGAGCGAAGCTGTTCATAACGAAGCCTACCATGTATGCCGAGTGGCTTGAAAAAGTGGGACATCTCAAAGAGTTTGTCTGAGTTTTCAATTCCTTGAAGCCTCCGTCAAGTCACGCTGTCCTGTATCAGGACCCTGTTGGAAATCGAAAAGATATCCCCGGCCACAATCAGTTCGACTCCTTCCCGGACGTCGGCGTCCAGGTCGTCGATATCGATTTTGTTTGCTTCGGGAAATATGATTGTCTTCACGCCAGCTCTTTGAGCAGCGAGAACTTTCTCGCGGATTCCGCTGACGGGGAGCAGCCTGCCGCTGAGAGTGAATTCTCCGGAAAGGGCAACGTCGCGGCGCGCGGGTTTGCGGGTCAGAAGCGAAATAAGCGCCAGAGCTATTGTAACGCCAGCCGAAGGGCCGTCCTTGGGAACAGCTCCGGAGGGAATGTGCACGTGGATGTCGCTTCCCTCGAAAAAATCCGGGTCCAGTGAAAAATCTCGAGCGTGGCTGCGTATATAGCTCAGGGCCGTCTGCGCAGACTCGCGGATTATCTCTCCAAGGGAACCGGTCAATATCAACTGTTGGGTTCCCTTCATCCTGGTCGCCTCGATAAAGATTATCTCTCCTCCAAATTCGGTCCAAACCAGTCCGGTGGCGACTCCCACCCGGTGACCAGCCTCCGCGATCTCATGAGTGAACCTTCGTGGTCCGAGCAGCTTTTCGATCAGCTTCTCATCCACCACGATGGGTGAGCAATCATTTTCACTTTGAAGACAGAGCCGGGCAAGCTTTCGGCAGACGGTGGCAATTTCGCGCTCGAAGTTGCGCAGTCCGGCTTCGAGTGTGTAATCCATGATGATTCTTGAAATGGCGCCGTCGAGAAACTCGACGTTCCTGTTTTTGAGGCCGTGCTCTCTCAACTGCCGGGGAACGAGGTATTGTCTTGCGATAGCTCGCTTTTCTTTTTCAGTGTAGCCTGGGAACGGGATCACTTCGAGCCTGTCCAGGAGCGGGGAGGGAAGCCTTTCGACTACATTGGCCGTCGCGATGAACATGACGCTGGACAGATCGAATGGGACGTCCAGGTAGTGGTCAAGAAACCGGCCGTTTTGCTCGGGGTCCAGGATTTCCAGCAGAACCGAAGCGGGATCGCCCCGGAAGTCCTGGCCAATCTTGTCCAGTTCGTCCAGCATGAAAACCGGGTTCCTGACCCCGATGCGCCGAATCTCAGTCATGATTCTGCCCGGCATCGATCCGACATAAGTCCTTCGATGTCCTCTGAGTTCGGCTTCATCACGCAAACCCGCAAGAGAAATCCTGACGAACTTCCTCCCCAGCGCTTCGGCAATAGACTTGCCAATGGAAGTCTTTCCGGTTCCGGGGGGGCCGGAAAAACAGAGAATCGGGCTTCTTGTCACCTGCAGGCATCGCTTCTTTTCTCGAATCTGCCGCACAGTGGAGCGGAGTTCCTCCAGGTCAATGGGTTTGGGCAGATAGTGGGCGGCGCCTTTCTTTAGAGCGTCAACCGCAGAATTCACCGTGGCATAACCGGTAATCATCACGATCTCAGTGTGCGGGGCGATCTGTTTTGTGGCTTCGAGGAGTTGAATGCCGTCCATCTTCTCCATCTTGAGATCGGTAAGGATCAGCTCGAACTCTTTTTGCCTCAGTTTGTTCAGGGCGTCCTGGCCGTTGACCGCAGTGCTCACCTGGTGGCCTTCTTTGCGCAAAACATATTCCAGATTCGTTCTGGCTATCTCCTCGTCATCGACCACCAAAATATTGAAGTCGTTCAAGTTGCACAGGGTTTTGACCGCCAGATATTCCAGGATTCTCTCTTTAACGGGTTTTAGTCCATAATGCTGAAGCTCAAGGATTTTTTCCGCGCGCGCCATATCGAGGCTGTCGTCGGTAAGGTTCTGCCAGGGAAGGGAGAGGAGAAACTCGAGATAGCTCACCCCGATTGTGTATTCGGGTATGGCAGGGTCCATTCTTTCAAGCCGCTCCAACTCCCTGGAGGCCAGCTCCGAAACCGCCTTCGTTATCCTTGCAGTCTCTATGGCTCTACGAAGATCATCCAACTCGGTCGATGGCTCTTCAGGAGATTTTTCTTCGATCTTTTCAATCTTTTTAAAAAAACCCATACTCTGCCTTATGCTTCATGTTGCAATTCGCAACGCGCTTAAGCCCTGCGTTGCAGTATCGAACATTGCTGATTTTGTGCTGCAGCATCAACTCAGTCAGATGCTATTGCATTTTGCAACACCTTAAGGTTCTTTAACCCCGGCGGCAAGGAGTAGCCCAAGCCTTATTTAGCAACGATTTAGTTTAATTTTTACCAGATGGCGCGATTCTTGACTACAGAAGATTGAAAAATTCATGCTCAGGTGAGTAGACAATGTCAGATTTAATCGGGACAAATGGTAAGAACGCGCTGCACAACGGTCGCAAGATCCTTGTCGTGGCAAATAACGGGGTTTTCGCGGAGACTGTAATCAATCATTGCGTGCAGCTTGCCGGGCGGCTCGGGTACGAACTGGCGGCTCTGAGCGTTGATGCGCAGTGTGAAGGCAGGGCTTTCGAAAGCAGGACCGCCGAATCGGCAAAAAAATTATGCGACAGGGCTGTTCGCGACGGGATTCATTGCAGCGCCATGATCAGGAGTGGGGATATTGAATTTGCAGTTGAGGACGCAATTCACGAGATAAAGAGGGTGGAGATCGTAGTAATTGATTCGGAGGCAAACAGCGAGAATATCCGAAATATATCGGTTCCGGTAGTGAGTGTCTTATCCGCTTTTAACGACAAAGGAGGAAATGCAATGCCTGCTAAGAGCGAATCCTCGAAAGCTAAGGCGATTGGAAGAACGGTTGGATATGGTGTAGCGAGCGCCGCCTGTTATGCGGCTGTCTTTACACATGCCGACACCGTCACGCAGATTTGTTCCAGAGGCGGCTGGTACGCAGCTATCCCCATTGCTGCCGTTCTGGCGATTTCGTTTGTGTACGGCACATTCGCGCACAATCTGTGGTCCCTTCTCGGTATCGAGGCCCTCAAAAGGGATCAGGTCCGAAAGACGGAATACAAGGTCATCGAGAAGAGAAAACAGCAGCGAAAAAGACCTCGCGCCTATGCTTACGTCAATCCATTTCACAGGGTAGACTTATAGGAGGATTCAAAATGCACGACGTAGGAACTGAAGCAGTCAAATTCATCGATCTCAATTTGCTTTATGTGGTTTTCCTTCTTCTGGTCGGCTTTATCGGCGGTCTGGTGAGCGGGTTCATAGGTTCGGGCGGCGCCTTCATTCTGACTCCCGGCATGATGAGCCTGGGAGTGCCGGGGACTGTAGCGGTAGCGAGCAACATGTGCCACAAATTCCCCAAAGCGCTTGTAGGAGCGTACAAACGTTTCAAATACGGCCAGGTGGATTTGAAGCTTGGTCTTGTGCTGGCCGCGAGCGCGGGCGTCGGTGTACAGGTGGGCATACGAATCCAGCAATTAGTACTCCAAAGATGGGGAGAGGCAGGGTCCGACCTCTATGTGAGCCTTTCTTTTGTGGCGGTGCTTCTGGTTGTCGGAGCCTATGTTCTCCGCGACGCCATGAAGATATCGAAATCGGGTGGGAGAGAGAGAGTTGCATTGCTTGCCAGGAAGCTCCAGAGCATCAACCTTCCGCCAATGATTACCTTTAAGACGGCAAACATCCGCATCTCCTTGTGGTTTACGCTTCCGGTCGGTTTTGCGACCGGCCTGCTCGCCGCCACGATCGCGGTTGGAGGTTTCATAGGGGTTCCCGGTATGATTTACATGCTTGGAGTCTCGGGGCTCGTAGCTTCCGCCAGTGAGCTGGTGATCGCTTTCGTTATGGGTATGGGCGGCTCCATAAACTGGGCGATGCATGGAATGGTAGACATTCGGCTGGTCTTGATCATACTTGCCGGGTCGCTCTTGGGTGTTCAGCTTGGCGCAATCGGGACCACTTATGTAAAGGAATACATGATCAAAATCGTTATGGGGATCATCATGCTCATAGTTGCTGTGAGCAGGGCATTGGCAATCCCAAATTATCTGAATCAGCTCGACGTCATCTCAATAGGCCAGGGTGCGCTAACGCTGCTGGGCGCGATCAGCTTTATTTCAATGTGTCTTGCTCTGCTTATAGGGGCCATAATCATTCTGGCCAGCATGTGGAGAGCAAGGAGGTCGGCATACATTCCAAAAGCCCTGGCTGAAGCCAGGTGAATCACGTGGGGCTATCCAGTTGATTCTTGCTGTATTCAAGGCGTCGCTCTCCCCTTCTCTGTAAGCGTTCAGAGAAGGGGAGAGCCTTTTGATGGGTAAGCGCAGGGAAACAAAAATCCAAAAACAATAGTCACACCGGGCATTCTGCCGCGCTGGTGTGTCAGGACGCTTCTCAGCGAATGAAAATTGGACTATACTCACCGCTTGTTAAAGTTCGGTAATTCTTCCCCATTCGGACGCAAGATCATGATCCGCCTGTAAGTTTACCGATTATGCTCCTGCAGTGCTTAGCGGGCAAAGAGATAATATCCAGAAAACACATCGGAGCCGCCGATGCCAATAAGATTTCCGACAAGTCTGAACATCCGCCAGAAAGTTATGGCCGGTTTCACTTTACTGCTGATAATCGCCGGCTCCTTCGGCACGGTTTCGTATAGTTACCTTCGGGAAGTGGAACGAAAGCAGCATTTTGTTGAGACGGCAGATGATCTTCGAGATTTTATTCTTGAAGCCCGCCGGTACGAGAAGAACTTTCTCCTGTATGGTTCCGGTGACGACCTGAACGAGAATCGCAGATTTACCCAACTTGGCTTGGAACTGCTCGATAAGACAACCGCCGAGATCAACGATCTTCAGGGCGCTCCCCTGCTCAAGCAAATCGAACTGGAGCTTGGCGGTTATCGACAACTGATGAACCAATTGGCGCCGGGTCATGACAGCAGTTCGGATTTGTCCGTGGTTGAAGACCGGTTGCGGGATCATGGCAAGACTCTGGTGGACCTGTCCCAAACGTTGGTCTCCTTCGAGCGCGAACGTATTCTTCATATCGTAAACTCACTCAAGACCCAGCTTCTGATCTCGCTGGGCGTTACGATAATAGGCGGCGGTCTGCTGGTCCCGGTCATTTCCAGAAAAATCGTTCGCCCGCTACGCTATATCGAAAAAACTACGCACCGAATTGCCGGAGGAGATTTCACGCCGATTGAGGTTTCCGATACGCGTGATGAGACACAGCGTGTAGTCGAGGGGTTTAACCGGATGATTTCCGAGCTGGAGAAGCGGCAGGACCAGTTGCTCCAGGCAAAAAAACTGAGTTCCCTTGGGACATTGACGTCGGGGATAGCTCACCAGTTAAATAATCCCCTTAACAATATTTCCACCTCCTGCCAGATACTTTTGGAGGAATTCGATAACTCGGACGCCCAGCTTTCTCTTCGGATGCTCAACAATATCGAACACGAAGTGCATCGTGCCCGCGATATCGTGCGAGGTCTCCTGGAATTCTCACGAATAAAGGAATTCCGCCTCGCCCCGACAGTCCTGTTCCAGGTGGTGGAGCGAGCCGTCAAACTCATTTCCAGTCATGTCCCGCCAGGGGTCGAAATTTTATTGGATGTCCCCCGGGACCTTTCACTCAATCTTGATGCTCAACGGATGCAGCAGGTCTTTTTGAATCTTATTGAAAACGCTGTTCATGCCATAGAGCCTCCCGGGCGGATCAGCATCAAGGCAAGAGCCGACTTGGCTGAAAAGCAGGTGCTCGTTACCGTTGAAGATACCGGAAAAGGCATCCCGCAGGGAGAACTTGGAAGGATTTTCGATCCATTTTTCACCACGAAGGAAGTGGGCGCCGGGACCGGCCTTGGGTTGTCGATAGTCTTTGGGATAGTCCAGAAGCATCGTGGCTCGATAACGGTTGACAGCAAGGAAAGGGAAGGCGCCAGATTTACGATGCGCTTTCCGATCGAAACGGAGTGCTGAGAAAAGAGGTTCGATGGCTGGGGCCCGCATTCTGATAGTCGATGACGAACCGATAGCCCGTGAAAATCTCGAGCATGTGCTGCGCAGGGAGGGCTATGAGACGGTAAGCGCCGGTAACGGGCTTGCCGCGATAGGGGAACTCGAAAAGGAAGAGTTCGACCTGGTGTTGACGGACATCCGAATGCAGCCTGTGGATGGCCTGCAGGTGCTGGATCGCGCGCGTGAGCTTTACCCCAATATTGAGGTGATAGTGATTACGGGATACGCTTCGGTTTCTTCTGCAGTGGAGGCTATGCGCAAAGGGGCCTACTACTATATCGCGAAACCCTACAAGATCGATGAAGTCAGGGCCCTTGTAAAACAGGCCATTGAGAAGCGAGGTCTTCGCAGGGAGGTCACAGAGCTGCGGCAGCGGGTTCACGACCAGAGCAAGGGCTCGTTGCTGATCGGCAGTGGTCCTGATATGGATACCCTGCGAAAGCTGATCGGGCAGGTGGCCGTTTCTGATTCAAGTGTTCTTATTCTTGGCGAAACGGGGACCGGCAAGGAGCTTGTGGCCAGGACCATTCACAACATGAGCCTTCGGGCCGAGAAACGTTTTCTTGCGATCAATTGCGGTGCATTCAGCGAAGAGCTTCTTGCAAACGAACTGTTCGGGCACGAGCGTGAGGCGTTCACCGGCGCAAAGAGCATAAAACGGGGTCTGTTGGAAGCCGCCCAGGGGGGCACTATTTTCCTGGATGAAATCGGAGATATGCCTCTGTCAATGCAGGTGAAGCTGCTGCGGGTGCTGCAGGAACGAGTGATGATGCGGGTAGGAGGCGTAGATGAAATACCTGTTGACATCAGGATTGTTGCAGCGACTAACAAGAACCTGAAGCAGGAGATCGAGTGCGGGGCTTTTCGCCAGGATTTCTATTATCGGCTCAACGTGATAACGCTTCATGTGCCCCGGCTCGCGGACCGCAAGGACGACATACTTCTGCTGAGTCTTCATTTTCTCCAGAAGTTTGCAATGCTACAGGGAAAGAAGGTTGGGAGCATTTCGGACGAAGCAGCCCAAATCCTTCTTTCTTATGAATATCCCGGGAACGTGAGGGAACTCGAAAACATCATTGAAAGGGCGGTTATCCTCGCAAACGGGCATACCATAGATCCCAGCCATCTGCCCCCTGATCTGCGGCAACTCGCATTCAGGGTGCGGCGCCCGCAGAAGGAGTTTCTGACCCTGGATGAAAATGAACGGGACTACATTTTATGGGTGCTCAAACAGGTGGATGACAATAAGACTCGGGCATCTGAAATTCTGAGCATAGACAGAGTATCGCTCTGGAGGAAAATAAAGAGGTACAACCTCCAGTAATCAGACTGCGGGGCGGCGTGCGGACGAAATCTCGGCTGAGCCGCCCGGCTCAACTAAAGGAGGACAGGCGTAAATGGCGATTATAACTATTTCGAGAGGCTCCTACAGCAAGGGCAAGGAAGTAGCCGAAAAAGTGGCTCAGAGGCTGGGCTACAAGTGTTACGCCCGCGAGGTTGTTCTGGAGGCTTCCAAAGAGTTCAACATCCCCGAAATCAAGCTTGTGAAAGCAATACATGACGCTCCTTCCATTCTGGAAAGGTTCTCCTACGGCAAGGAGAAGTTCATCGCATACTTTCAGGCCGCTCTTTTGAAGTGCCTCAAGAGGGACAATGTGGTCTATCACGGTTTGGCCGGGCATTTCTATCTCAGAGGCGTCTCCCACGTTCTCAAGGTCAGGATTATCGCCGACATGAAGAACCGGATTCAAGAGGTTATGGACAGGGAGAAAATCTCTTATGAAAGCGCCCAGGGGCTGATCAAAAAGGATGATCTCGCAAGGATCAAATGGAGCCAGCACCTATACGGAATGGACACCTCCGATCCGATTTTGTACGATCTGGTGATTCGGGTACGGAAAATGACCGTGGATGACGCGGCGGAAGTGATCTGCCATACGGCAGGACTGGAAACTTTCAAGACGACTTTTGAGTCTCAGAAGGCAATCGAAGACCTGGTGCTGGCGTCCGAAGTGAAGACGACCCTGCTCGAGCTCAAACCCGACATCCAGGTATTTGCGCGCGACGGCGTGGTTACTCTTGGCGCCAGCGCCCAGATCATGAAGGACCCTGATCTGGTCCGGGAAATGGAAAGAATTACCGCGTGCATTCCCGGTGTTAAGGAGGTAAACATCAAGTCTTCGCACCTGGTTGAATGGAGTGACTGATCGGAAAAGTGGCGCCGCAATGATTTAATATTTTTTCCAATGAACATTATTTAACATTTCCGGAGACCAAATGGGTGTTGAGCCGAACAAAATCATTTACTCCATGATTGGGGTAAGCAAGTTCATTAACAAACGACCGATCCTGAAGGATATCTATCTTTCCTTTTTCTACGGCGCAAAGATCGGGGTGGTTGGCCTGAACGGCGCCGGCAAGAGTTCGCTTTTGAGAATACTGGCCGGGGTGGACGGGGATTTCAACGGCAAGACTGTCATTGCGCCCGGCCATACGGTGGGTTTTTTGGAACAGGAGCCTCAACTGGACGATGCAATGAGCGTGCGTGAGACAGTCGAGCAGGGGGTCCATGAGACTGTCGATCTGCTGAATGAGTTCAACCGCATTAACGAGAGGTTTGCCCAACCCATGTCCGATGAGGATATGGATAAACTGATCGGCAGGCAGGCGGAGGTGCAGGAAAAACTCGAGTCCATGAGCGCATGGGACCTGGACTCCAGGCTCGAGATGGCTATGGACGCACTTAGGTGCCCTTCCGGAGATACTTCGGTCAAGC
Source organism: Syntrophobacteraceae bacterium (assembly GCA_003165235.1). Lineage (GTDB taxonomy): Bacteria > Desulfobacterota > Syntrophobacteria > Syntrophobacterales > Syntrophobacteraceae > SbD1. The sequence continues at coordinate 18,831 of PLSV01000136.1, read as the reverse complement.
TGCTTTCAGGAGGTGAGAGAAGGCGCGTCGCCCTTTGCCGGCTCCTGCTCCAGCAGCCCGACATTTTGTTGCTCGATGAGCCTACCAATCACCTTGACGCCCAAACCGTCGCCTGGCTCGAACACCATCTTCAACGCTATCCCGGCACCGTGATAGCCGTTACTCACGACAGGTATTTCCTCGATAACGTAGCCGGATGGATACTGGAGCTTGACAGAGGGCAGGGGATTCCATGGCAGGGCAACTACTCGTCCTGGCTTGAACAGAAGAGCGCCAGGCTGAAGCAGGAAACAAAGGGCGAAACCGAACGGCAGAGGACATTGGAGCGTGAGCTGGAATGGATCAGGATGTCGCCCAAGGGGCGGCATGCGAAATCAAAGGCCCGTATAAAGGCTTATGAATCGCTCCTTCGTCAGGACCATGAAAAGCAGGCAAGGGAGCTCGAGTTATACATCCCACCTGGCCCGAGGCTCGGAGATGTTGTTATTGAGGCCGATAACCTGAGCAAGGCGTACGGAGAAAACCTTCTGATGGAAGGCTTTTCGTTTGCCCTGCCCCCCGGTGGCATCATCGGGGTAATAGGGGCGAACGGCGCTGGCAAGACCACCCTTTTCCGAATGATAACCGGCCTGGAAAAGCCCGATTCTGGCGCGATCAAACTCGGCGATACAGTGAAGCTGGCCTATGTGGATCAGAACCGGGAGACGCTGGAGCCCGAAAAGACCATCTGGGAGACTATCTCAGAGGGCAGGGATATCATCGAACTCGGAAGCCTGTCCGTCAACTCGCGCGCTTATGTCGCACGGTTCAATTTTTCGGGGACAGATCAGCAAAAGAAAGTCGGTCTGCTCGCGGGAGGCGAGCGCAACAGGGTTCACCTGGCGAGAGTTCTGAAACAGGGCGCCAATGTAATTCTGTTGGACGAGCCTACAAATGACCTCGACGTCAACACCATGCGCGCGCTGGAACACGCTCTCGAGAATTTCGCGGGGTGCGTGGTAGTGATAAGTCACGACAGGTGGTTTCTCGACAGGATCGCGACTCACATAATCGCCTTCGAGGGCGACAGCGATGTCGTCTGGTTTGACGGAAACTACTCGGAGTATGAGGCCGACAGGAGGTCCCGCATCGGCGCCGCAGCCGACCAGCCGCACAGGATCAAATACCGCCAACTGACTCGGGGGTGAAGAACCGGCATTGGATGACGAAAACTACCTAAGTCACCTCTTCGGCTATAGGCGCTCTGCTGTCTGCAGAGTTGCGACAAAAAGTGCTTGACTTCTAGGATATTCTGTCATTTGCTCATAGTGTGCGCGCGGATTTTGGCGTCTTTTAACCCACCTCACAACACCTATTCAGGAGTTGACGGAAGATGATGGCGGATCAAACTATTGCTCGAGTGGAACCTGTTCGAACTGAGGCGTATTTGGATTTGCTCCAAATGCTTACCGGAGTCGGACTCGTGGCGTTCATGTGGTGCCACATGATTCTGGTAGCCAGTGTTAACTTCTACCTCATTGGGCTCCAGGGCAGGGTGATGGACTGGATAGCTCATTTCTTTGAAGCCACTTATATGGCTCAAATCGGCGGTCCGCTCATTGCCCTGACGATGCTGGTTCATTTTGTGCTGGCAGCCCGCAAGCTTCCCTTCCGTGCCCGTGAACAGAAGGCGATGTGGAGGCACACCGTCAATTTCAACCACTTCGATACCTGGTTGTGGATGATCCAGGCGGTGACCGCTTTCATAATTCTGATCATGGGGTGTATCCACATGTGGACGGTGCTCACCAATCTGCCAATAACCGCCGCTAAGAGCGCCGCAAGAGTTCAGACCGGATGGTGGCTTGCCTTTTACTTGGTCCTGCTCCCTATGATAGAGCTTCATGTCGGGATCGGAATATACAGAATCGGCGTAAAATGGGGATTTATAAAGAGATCTAACCGCGAAGCGCTGCATGGCTTCGAAAACAAGCTCACCATAGTAATGATCGCCATAGGGCTTGTCACTCTGTTCACATTCTTTTTTATCGTTAGAGTAATGTAAGGAGCTGAAATTGGATACCTTCTACACTGATCTCTTATGCGTCGGAGCGGGCCTGGCAGGCGAGCGTGTGGCGGTGGCGGCGGCTTCAGCAGGATTTGAGACTATCTGCTTGAGTATTGTTCCGCCGAGGCGTTCCCACTCTTCCGCCGCTCAGGGCGGAATGCAGGCGTCTCTGGGGAACTGCTGCATGGGCGAGGGCGACTGCCCGGACGTCCATTTTGCCGATACTGTTAAAGGGTCCGACTGGGGGTGCGATCAGGAAGTCGCGCGGCTTTTCGTTGAGACTGCGCCGATCGCCGTTCGAGAAATGGCGTTCTGGGGCATTCCCTGGAACCGGGTGGTCCCCGGAAAAGGCATGTACTATAAGGCGGGAAAACAATACGAGAAGACTGAGAAGGAAGAGAAAGAGGGCACAATCGCCGCCCGCGATTTCGGCGGGACGGCCAAATGGCGCACCTGTTACACGTCGGACGGAACCGGTCATACTCTTCTTTTCACGATGGACAATGAAGTCGTTCGCCTGGGCGTAACCGTCCACGACAGGGTTGAGGTGCTGTCCCTGATCCATGACGGCGCGACTTGCACAGGCGTTGTGGCCCGCTGCCTGAAGACAGGCAAGCTGAGGACATACCTGGCCAAGGCGACGTTGATCGCCACAGGAGGTTACGGCAAACTTTACCGCGAAAGCACCAATGCGGTAATCTGCTGGGGTGACGGCGCAGCAATCGCGCTTGACACCGGCCTTGTCCCCATTGGAAACCCGGAGGCAGTGCAGTTCCACCCAACGGGGATCGTTCCCACCAACATCCTGGTGACCGAAGGCTGCCGCGGTGACGGCGGAACGCTCAAAGACGTCAATGAAGAAAGATTCATGCAAATTTACGAGCCCGGGAAGCAGGAGCTTGCCTCACGCGACGTAGTTTCCCGCTGGATGTTTCATCACATGAGGATCGGCAAAGGGGTGCCGAGCCCTTACGGGCCTCACTTGTGGCTGGACATCCGCCATTTGGGGGCGCATCATATCAAGACTAAGCTCCGCGAAGTCGAAGAGATATGCAACGAGTTCCTGGATCGAGACCCGATTACCCAGTTGATCCCTGTTCGTCCATGCCAGCATTACAGCATGGGCGGGGTTCGCACAAACAAGGACGGCGCCGCTTACGGCCTCAAGGGCCTTTATTCGGCAGGCGAGGCTGCGTGCTGGGATATGCACGGATTTAACCGCCTCGGTGGGAACTCACTGGCCGAGACCATTGTGGCCGGAAGGATTGTTGGCGACAAGATAGTGGAGTTCCTTCATGGCTACCAGGGCGATTTCAAGACAGGTGTTGTCAGGGATGCAGTCAAGAAGCAGCAGGAAAGGATTGAGAGCCTTATTCGCGGGAGCGGGAAAGAAAGCGCTTACGAACTCCGTGCGGCGATGGGCGATGCGCTTATGGAAGGAGTAGGTATTTTCCGCAAGCAAGAGGATCTCAAGGCTGCCGTCGATAAGCTGCAGGTGATCTACGAGCGTGCGAAAAATTTGGGGCTTCGCTCCACCAGCACGTACGGCCCAAATCCCGAACTGGGAGTGGCCCTGCGGACGCCCGGAATGCTGCGGCTTGCAATGTGTATCGCCTACGGGGCGCTGATGAGAACCGAGAGCCGTGGAGCGCATGCACGCGAAGACTACCCGGAACGCAATGACAGAGACTGGTTGAAGCGTACTCTGGCCTACTGGAAGAGTGAAAAAGACACGCTGCCGACCCTGGAATACGAGAAGCCTTCAACGGTCTGGGAGATTCCGCCAGGTGAGAGAGGGTATGGTTCTACAAAGATAATTTGCACCGAAGACCCCGAGATCTGCATTCCAAAGCCGGAAACCAACTAGCAAAGCGAGAGGTGTTTTGATGGGACGGACTCTAAAGTTCAACATATTCAGATTTAACCCGGAGGACCCGGCTTCGGTTCCGCACATGGATGCGTATTATCTCGAGGAAACCGAGGCCATGACTCTTTTCATTGCTCTTAACCGCATCAGGGAAGAACAGGACCCAACCGTCATGTTCGATTTCATGTGCAGGGCCGGCATTTGCGGCTCATGCGCCATGATGATAAACGGGCGCCCCGACCTTGCATGCCATACCAAGACCAAGAAGCTGCCCAACGAGATCACGCTCATGCCGATGCCTGTATTCAAGCTGATCGGGGACCTCTCGGTCGACACGGGCACATGGTTCCGCGGGATGAACGAGAAGGTGCAGTCCTGGGTCCATACTGATAAGCCATTCAAGCCAAACGAGGAAGAAGCGCGTATGGACAACGCGCTCGCCGAGGAGATTTACGAACTCGAGCGCTGTATCGAATGTGGCTGCTGTGTGGCCGCCTGCGGAAAGGCGAACATGTTGCCCGATGGATTCATGGGAGCGACCGCCTTCAACAGGGTTGCCCGGTTTATGATGGACCCGCGCGATGAGAGAAGCAACGACGAGTATTTCGAGGTAGTGGGAAACGAGGACGGAATCTTCGGCTGCCTGGGGCTTCTCGGATGCGAGGACATGTGTCCGAAGAAAATCCCGCTCCAGGACCAGTTAGGCATGCTCCGCCGCAAGATGGGCTTCTCCCAGGTGAAGCATCTTTTCCAGAGGGCTGAGAAGAGATAGACGGCCTGAGGGGAAATACCGGGCGTAGTCGCCCGCCATTGTGGATATCCGGAATTAGACCCCCTGCGGATTCGAATCGGCAGGGGGTTTTTTCGTAAGACAGTTCAAAGCGTCCGGTCAGGGCCTATTTCGTCGGAAGCGTCTGGAGCATTCTCGAAATTTGCATATCGATTGCGCGCGGGACGTCATAGGGCGGAACATGGGCCATGTCCAGCACGACGCTTTTAGACGACACCGTCCGGTCGCGGAAACTTTGTGTGTGGATATCGATCCTGACCATGGGAGTGTTCGCTGGAGCGGCCAACCCAAGGAAGCCGCCGCCCGCCGCTCCGGCAATCGTCCCGGTAACCGGAGCGTGGGCTATCGCACCGAGGAGCGCGCCTGTTGCAGCGCCGAGAATCGCCCCGCCTAAAAGGTGTTCTGCCCTTAAGTCCGGGTTGTCCAGGGCCTCCATAGTGAGCGCAATATCAAGCGCAAAATCAGCCTCCCCTTGTCTTCTCACCTGGTCATATCCTTTCTCATAAAGGACCCGATGAGCCTGCGGGAAACGTGCTCCGAAGGGGGTGCTGTTTTCGACGTGCATTAAATAGAAACGGTCCTGCGGGCCGACGCTCAGATAATTGGCTTCATCCGGCGCTGGGGCTTGGTTAGACTCGGGAGGGGGTGCGGGAGGGGGTGTGCTGGCCGTGTAGTACGGGCCGTAAGGCGTTGTGGCGCAGCCTCCAAGGAGGACGGCTGCAAACGCGATTGTGAGAATCTTCAATGACCATTCCCATGTTTTCATGCGTTACTCCTCTTTGGATCGAGCAAGAAATACGGAAAGCATTCCAACTCATCTCCGCAAATAGCAGTTGAGATAAACATCTTCAACAACCGTTAAAACCGCGCCTCATTGCTGAACCAAGGCATGATTCAAGCGCTGTATTTTGAATGTTAAAGACGCTGAAACCGATCCTGAAGTCTACATCGAATTGCAAATTATACCGAAGACGCGATCAGCAGCGTCCGTATCTATCGTCAAACCGGCGGATATCGTCTTCTCCGAGGTAGCTGCCGGACTGGACCTCAATTAGTTCCAGGGGTATTTTACCGGGGTTTTCCAGGCGATGCTGCGTGCCCCAGGGAATGTATGTGCTTTGGTCTTCATTGAGCAGGAATTCCTCCTGGCCCTTAACTATGCGGGCGGTTCCCCTCACCACGATCCAGTGTTCAGCCCTGTGGTAATGCATCTGAAGAGAAAGACAGGCGCCTGGATTTACGGTTATACGCTTCACCTTGAAGCGATCGCCGGTATCGATGGACTCGTAAGAGCCCCATGGACGGTAAGTCCGGGAATGAGAAAACGCTTCCTCCCTCATTTGCTCTTTGAGTCTGCCGACAATGAGCTTAACATCCTGGGAACGTTCGATCGATGAAACCAGCACCGCGTCCTTAGTCTCGATGATTATCTGGTTTTCAATGCCGAGGGCCGCAATGAGCCTGTTTTCCGAATGTATATAGCAGTTGCGGACATCTTCAAGTAAAACGTCTCCTTCGACAACGTTGCGGCACTCGTCTTTTTCGCACACTTCATGAAGCGACAGCCAGCTCCCAACATCACTCCAGCCCACTGTCAGGGGAATTACGACCGCATGCGGCGTTTTTTCCATAACTGCATAGTCCAGGGAAATATTCGGACACGAGGCAAAAGCGCCCTCCTCAAGGCGAGTGAAGTCCAGGTCCCGTATGGCCTTTTGATATGACTGACGGCAGGCGCTGAGAATTTCGGGGGCAAGCCGGCCCAGTTCTTCAAGAAAAACAGAGGCCCGGAACATGAACATGCCGCTGTTCCAGAAGTACTCATTTGAGTCCACATAGGAGCATGCTTTTTCATAGTCGGGCTTCTCAGAGAATTCGCGAACCAAGCAGGCCGTTCCGTTTGAGTGTCCCGGAACACATTGCCCCTTGCGGATGTACCCGTAACCGGTTTCCGGTCTGTCGGGAACGATCCCGAAAGTTATGATTTTGCCATCCGATGTAAGTTCGCTTCCTTGCTGAACGGCCGATGCAAAAAGGTCATCTTCCCGGATGAGATGGTCCGCAGGAAGAACAAGCAGGTCGGGGTCTTCGCCGTTTTTCACAGCGGCCAGCGCGCCCACGGTAATTGCCGGGCAGGTGTTCCGGCCGACAGGTTCGAGGATGATATCCGAATAAGTCATGCTAAGCGCCTGAATCTGCGCTGCCGCCATGAAGCGGTGGTTTTGGTTGCACACAATTATGGGGGGCGCTGTTCCGGCAATTTTCGACAGGCGCATAAGTGTCTTTTGAAAAAGGGAGTGTTCTCCTCCCAGGAGCGGCATCAACTGTTTTGGCAGATGCTCTCTTGAAAGGGGCCACAACCTGGCTCCCACGCCACCGGACAAGATTACGGGCACTATCATTGCCGTCCGCCTCTCATTTGGGTCAAAGATAAGCTTTGTGAGCACACTCCAGTGCGCCGAGGAGAAAGGCGCCATTTCAGGAATATGTTTTGCCCTGCTTTTATAACTTCGATGGAAAACATTTTCCATCTTCGAATGATACTTTCCTATGAGCTGTGCGAAAAATCGTGTATCTTCCTTTGGCGGATTTCGAGACGATTTGCGGGGAAAAGGCATCCCGCGAACGCCCAGCGCGTAAGACTTCCGCCTAAGCGGTAAGATGAATGACCAGATTAGACACTTCAGGGGATGTCTTCCGGGCTATGCATCACTGGTCGCATAGGGATGCCCGCGAGAGCTTTTCACCAAATGATCGCTTAGTGTTGTTAACAAGTCTGTCATACGAGGAAAGGCGCCATGATTAAAGCTCTGGGGGTAATGACCAGCGGCGGGGATTCTCCCGGGATGAACGCGGGGGTGCGCGCCGCCGTTCGCCGCGCCATGGACAGGGGCCTTGAGGTATACGGCATATATTACGGATACGAGGGTCTGCTCCGGGGTGGCGACCAGATAAAACGTCTTAACTGGCAGGAGGTTGGCAACATTCTCCAGCAGGGAGGGACTTTCCTTGGAACAGCCCGTTCGGAGCACTTCAAGACCGTGGAGGGCAGGCGTCGCGCAGTGGAGAACATACTGGAGCGCGGCATAGAAGCGCTGGTAGTGATCGGCGGCGACGGTTCCCTTATGGGAGCGCACGTGCTCTCAACCGAATGGCCCGAACACGTCGAAAAGATAGTCGCCGCCCATCCTGACCTCTATCCTCCGGCATCGCAAATTCCGATGCTCCAGGTCGTTGGGCTCCCCGGCTCCATAGATAATGACCTGACCGGCGCAGATATGGCCATAGGCGTCGATTCCGCCTTAAATCACATCGTGCGTGCGATAGACGATCTGTCATCAACTGCTGCTTCCCACCAGCGCACATTCGTCATCGAGACAATGGGGCGAAACTGCGGCTACCTTGCGCTTGCCGGCACTTTGGCGACCGGGGCGTCCTGGGTGCTCATTCCCGAAGAGGAACTCGACTTGCGCTGGCATCAAAAGATGGTTGAGAGTCTCGACAAGGCCCGGAAAATCGGAAGGCCTCATCAGATGGTGGTGGTTGCCGAGGGCGCCAGGCATCCTGACGGACTGCTCATAGGATCCAACGATGTGCGGAGCATACTGGTCGAAAAGCTTGGGATAGAGGTGCGTCTTACCGTGCTTGGGCACGTTCAGCGCGGGGGATCCCCGACGGCTTTTGACCGAATTCTTGCGACCCGGCTCGGTGTCGCGGCGGTTGACCTGCTCATGGATGAGCCCGATGTCATACACCGGCATATGGTTGGAATAAGGAGAAACAAGGTCGTTTCTACGCCGCTGATCGAAGTGGTCGAAAAAAGCAGGGAGGTGCGAAGGCAAATCGAAAGCGGCGATTTCAAGAAGGCCGTGGAGCTTCGGGGAGAAGCCTTCCAGAGCATGCTCGACCTCGTGAACACCCTGACTCAGATTACTCCCGCTCTGGAAACGGGGCAACAGGGCAGGGTCGTCATCATGACAGGCGGGGCCGACTCACCGGGTATGGACGCCGCACTTTGCACAGCCGCCAGATGCCTCCTTAATCAGGGCGTCGAGGTCCTCGGGTCAAGGGATGAATTCTATGGGCTCATTCATGACGATTTCATCCATCTCGACTGGAACGAACTGCTTGGCTGGGTAGGCCATCCAAGCTCGGATATCGGGACCGCCCGGTCCGACCTGCTCCAGGGGGACTTCGGCCGAATTGCGGAAAATATCAGAAAATACAATATAAAGGGAATCATCGCCATCGGAGGATGGGGCACATACCAGCACATTCATCGGTTTGTGGAAATGAGGTCCGGTTTCCCCGAGTTCGATATTCCTATCATGCTAATACCGGCTACGATCGATAATAATCTTCCATGCACCGATTTGTGCATCGGTTCCGATACTGCTCTCAATAACATTGTCGAAGCGGTCGATAAAATTCGCCATACGGCCGGCGCCACAAAACGTGCGTTCATAGTGGAGGTAATGGGAAAAGAATGTGGGTTTCTCGCGCTCATGGGCGCTTTGGCGACGGGCGCCGAGAAGGCTTACCTGCCTGAAACAGGCATAAGCCTTACCGAATTGAACAAGGACGTCATAGAGCTCAGAGACAGCTTCGAGTGCGGAAAACGTATGGTCATATACATGCGCAGTGAACAGGCTTCACCTCACTACACTACGGATTTTCTGAGAAGGCTGCTCGAAGCGGAAAGCAATAATGAGTTCGAGGTGCGCAGTGTGGTGCTGGGGCATGTCCAGCGAGGCGGGTTTCCGACGGCGTTCGACAGAATCCTAGCGTGCAGGATTGGCGCTGAAGCCGCAGGCGCACTCTTGAAATCGCTGAAAAACGGCTCTGATGAAGTCCTTGCATTCGGGTTGAGAGAGGGCGCAATCACTTCATGCACGTTATCGGAGGCGGTGGAGCAAATGGATGCCGTGCACGAAAGGCCCAAAGTTCAATGGTTCATGGACCTGTATTCCATGGTCCACTCACTTGCCAAGAGCAGGCCATGGAGTGAAAATCGACCTGAAACGGGAGAAGGTCTCTAAAGTGCTCACGGCATGTGCGGCTTATGCAGCCATGGACTCCTCGACCCCGGTGTCCTGCGCCGCAATTGAGGCCTCTTCTGTCTCAGCGGCAATCACCCACTTCCCCGGCTTGAAGAAATGGGATGCAAGAGCCAGCACGGGGAAAGCGACAAGAATTCCGATTATCGGAAGAAACGTCAGCCCCAGCGCGATCAGGACCAACCCAACTATGGAAAGGGCAGTGCCGATGGTCATGCAGGCCGCTCTTTCAGCCACTGTAAGTTTTGTTCTCATGATTATTATCCTCTTTGCTGTTTTCCTACTATTATAAGTATTATTTGCTTCGCCCACCTGAATGAACAAACATTGTGCCAGTTGGAGGCATGATCTGTTAAGTAATTGGATTAACAGGATAAAATGTCGATTGGAGATGAGGGCGCAGGCTCAAGCTGCGGCTGTGAAACTGTGTCAGGATTGGACATGATTGGCCTGAGGCCAGTTAAATTAGCAATTTTAAATAGTTATGTGTCCCATAATAGGGCGCCTGTCCGGCCGCAACCAATTCTGAGATTAGAAAAGGGCTGGAGGCCGGCTATTTAATATCGAACTGTTCGAGTTTTCTGTAGAGCGTGCTGCGACTGATCTTGAGCCGCCTTGCGGCCATGATTTTATTGCCCCGGCACTCCTGCAAAACCTTCATGACGTGGCTGCGCTCCACATGATCCAGGCCGTCGGACGCCCGGCCTGGATGTTTGTGGTATCCATGCAGGTAAGCCGGAAGGTCGGCAGCCTTTATCCCGTCTGTTCCGGACAGGATGAAGGCGTGCTCGATCGCGTTTTCGAGCTCCCGGATATTTCCAGGCCAATTGTGGTTAAAAAGAACCTGCATGGCGCCCGGGCGAATCTTTTTGTTAGCCGCCCCGCCGTTCAGACGCTCCATGAAGTGAGAAACCAGCAGGGGCAGATCCGAGAGCCTTTCGCGAAGAGGGGGCATGGTGATGGGGATCACATGGAGACGGTAATAAAGGTCTTCACGAAAAGTTCCCCGTTCGATTTCTTCGCGCAGGTTCCGGGCAGTGGCGGCAATTACGCGCACGTCAACCCTGGTGACGGTCTCGCTGCCCAGCCTGTGGAATTCTCTGAACTGGAGCGCCCGAAGGAGCTTGACCTGCGAGGGCAGGGGGACATCGCCTACTTCATCCAGAAACAGGGTGCCTGCATTGGCCAGTTCGAACAAGCCTTTGCGGGCGTGAACGGCGCCTGTGAAGGCGCCCTTTTCATGGCCGAACATCTCGGCCTCCAGCAGCGTCTGCGGATAGGCGGCGCAATCGAGCACGATGAATGGTCCCGAGCTTCTCGAACTAAGCTCATGAACGCGCCTGGCGGCCAGTTCCTTTCCGGTGCCGCTCTCGCCGAGTATCAGGACGGTAGCGTCTGATGAGGCCACGTTGGAGATGAGGTTAAATATCCCGCGCATCTTTTCGTGTCTGCCGATCATATTGCCGAATTTTTCCTTCTCCACGATCTGCCTGAGGTTGCTGATTTCCTCTTCCTGCACGACTGCGCGGCGAAGCGCCCCGGCAACCAGAGAAAGCAGCAGTCCGGCAAATTTCAGGTCCTCATCTTCCATTTGGCCGGAAGCAACGACCAGTGCGGCCCCCACAGGGTCTCCTTCCTCCGTGTCGATCGGAAGCATTGCAATGTTCTCGCGGCCTGCGGCTTCGACAGGCAATTGCATTTTCTCAATATCCCGGGGAGTCAGGGGCCGCGGACTTCCCTTAAGTCCCTTTATGATTTCGGCAATCAGGGCCGAACCCTTTGTCTGCCTCGAATTGGACCGGCTTCCGATAAGTCCGTCTCTGATGGTGTTAAGAACCATAATCCGTGGGCACTTGAGGCCAGTGCTGGACTCGATTTTTTCCTGCAAAAACTCGGACATCTTCCCGTAGGCCGGAATCTCTCCGGCCTGTTTACCTATTTTGAGCAGCACCTGGAGGCGGCTGCACTGATGAGAAAGATCGGCCGTGGCCTTCTGCACCCTGGACTCCAACTCTTGAGCATGATCTCTGATTTTTCTTTTGAGCTCTATTTTTTCTTCCGCCCTTTGGAGGGCAATCTCGAGGGCCTCCCTCCGAATGGGTTTGTTAATGAAGTCGGAAGCTGAATTGCGGAGAGAACGGACAGCGAGTTCCATGTCTCCATGCCCAGTGATAACGATCATTTCCACTTCCGGACTGATTTCCCTGAGACGCCTCAGGACTTCGATGCCGTCCATTCCGGGCATTCTGATGTCTGTGATGACCATCGGAGGGAGTTCGTTTCGAAAGATCTCAAGCCCCTGTTCTCCGTTTCCGGCCGTGAGAACGGAGTAACCATAAACGCCCAGGAGCCTCCGAAGCATCTTGAGTGTGGATGGCTCGTCGTCGATCACAAGCAGTTTTTTACCTGGTTCGGTCTGGTTCATGGGTCATTCCCGCTGCGACTCAGGAAAGCTCACTATGAAAGTGGCCCCGGCCCCTTCACATGTTATAAAATCGATAGCGCCCTTGTAATCCCGAACGATCCCGTAGCTGATGGAAAGTCCCAGCCCGGTGCCTTTCCCGGTCTCTTTGGTTGTAAAGAAAGGTTCGAAAAGCCTTCCCCTGATCGACTCGGGAATGCCGGGACCCGTATCGCTCACGGTGGCCGTCACACGACCCTGTTCCAGAAAAGACCTGACGGTCAACACATTCGGTCCGGCATGCCCGCCGGCTTTCCGGTCCAGCATGGAGTCGCGGGCGTTATTCACCAGGTTGACAAAAACCTGCTCCACCCGGTTCTCATCAGCCATAATCGGAGGCAGGCTTTCGTCGAGGTCGAGCTTCAGCTCGATGCCATGCACCCTCAATTGCTGCCCCAGGATCGTAAAAACTCCTCGAATCGATCCGTTAATATCCACCCGGTGCGCCACCACTTCACTTTTGCGTCCGAACTGGCGGAGGTGGTTTATTATTCCCGCCGCCCGATCCACTTCCCGGCTCATGTCGTCCGCCAATTCGTCAAGGTCGTCCCTGTCGACCGGCTGCCCCTTTTCGGTCATCTTCAACAGGTATTCGCATCCGAGCTTGATTGCGTTCAACGGCTGGTTGAGTTCATGTGCGACCCCGGTGGCCATTTCGCCAAGGGTGGCCATCTTCCCGGCCTGGATAAGCTGGGTTTCCGCTTCGATAAAATCCGAGATATCTGCAGTGGTTACAACCAGGTCGGATTTGCCTGCATGACTGTCGGGGCAAAAATAAATGTTGACCCAAAGCAGGCCGCCCTCACGTTTCTGATGGCGTATTTTGGGAATCAGGGAGCAGGAGTTTGCGTTTCGAGATTTGCGGAAAGCCGCGCGGATTTCTTCGCGGTGCTGCTCGAACATCAGGTCTGTAAAGCGCATGCCGATCAGCCGCTTTTTTTCGAGTCCGTAGATGTCGGCGGCCCGGTCGTTTGCGTCCTTTATGAGACAGGTTTTGGCGGAAACTATGAAGACCGGGTGGGGACCGCTGTTGAAGAGCCAGCGGTAGCGATCCTCCGATCTCCTCAGTTCCCGCTCGGAAGTGCTCAGCCGGCTGCTCATATGATTGAAGGTATCCGCAAGCTGGACGATCTCATCTCCTGCCGTTTCCGTGTAAACGGGGCAGCTTTTGCAGGTTTCCATCTTTTCCGGAAAGGTCGATGGACCCCCGCTCGCGTAGCCGCATGTGCCGTCGATAAACCAGCACCGCAGTGTCCGGCTGCCGTAGGCCGGGCAACTGTATTGCGTGCATTCCAGCATTTCGTTACAGTTTATGCGATTGCCGAGCGCCAGGCGTTTGTCGAGATTGCCGAGGCTGATTTCCCTGGCGAATGCGGTGAGGGTCTGGACAGGCCGGGTGATGATCCGGGATAGGTATAATCCGAAAAGCAGGCCTACAAGCATTACAAATCCAACAAAGAGCAGATTGTAGATCCTCAGTTCAAAAATGAGCCTGTCAATATACTGCGGATGCAGTCCCACGCGAATGGTGCCGATCTGGTGAAGTCCTTCGAAAACGGGCAGTAGGATTTGGCTCCGCCCCAGGGGTCTTGAGAGGAAGGACCACCATCCTTCCTGTGCCGGCTTCAACCCCGCAGGACCTTTATCAGCATAAAGCGCCTCAGGGGGTGGAGCGTCCAGGAAGGTGTGCGCGAGGACTTGCCCGTTTTCGTCAGTGACGACAATATAGGAGATGTTCTTATCGATCGACTTCTCTTCGAAAATGAGGGCTGTCAGACGAATCCGGTCCTGCTGAAGGATGGAGGCGCGTGCATTTTCGGCCAGCCTCCGGGCGGCGTTCTCGCCGCGGAGCTCTACTTCACGCACGAGATATGGGAAGACTGCTGTCCGGATGAGGAGCCCCATGGTCCCGCCAATGAAAATCACCATGGCGAGAATCAGGACCAGTAATTTGCTCTGGAAGCTCAGTCTCTGAAACAGTCTCATTTCTACAGCATCTTCTCAGGGGCGCGCAGCCGGCTTGCGACCTTGTCCGGCTTCCGGGCCGGCGTTGGTTTTGTCAAGTTGCGCCCAGTCTGTCACCAGGACAATCCTTCCGTTTTGCACCGCTGTAAGGTAAACATCGCGCATACCCTGGTGGTCAAGCTTCCCAAAACTGATACCGGCGCCAATTCCAGGAGAGTAGAAATCCATCCCCTCGATGGCTTCGATGTACCGTTCCCTGGTTACCTCACGACCTGTCCGCCATAGCGCCTCGACGAGGACCTTGGCGTTAACGAACGCCTCGAATCCCACGAAACCGGGCGTCTCTCCGGGGAAATAGCGCTCAAGCAAAAGGGTGTATTCCTGCGCCGCCGGCAGCAGGACGGTCTCCCACGGCGGCGGCGCCACCTGCGTAACGATCACGCCTTCGGTATCCGGACCAAGCCTTTTGACCAACTCCTGGGCGTCCACCTGCGATACGACATGGAAAAGCCGCCCCACCCGTTTTTGCTTTGCGAGCATGATGAATCGGGCGCAAGGTTCGCATGCGCCAATCATGACGACCGCCTGCGGATCTGCCGAGCGAATCTGTTCGAATGCCTGGCCGATGTCAACGGCGCCTGGTTGACAGCCAGCGGCGGCAACCGGTTCAAGGCCATACCGGCTCAAAGCCAGCTTAGCGCCCGTGAGGCCGTCATGTCCGTACTCGTCCTCCTGATAGAAAACGGCGATTTTCGTGAACCCGCTGCGCTTTACCATATTATCGATGACAGCTCCGATTTCCTGGCGATAGGAGGCCCTGACATTGAACACGTATTCCCGGAACGGTTCGCGAAGGGCTGTGGCGCCGCTAAAAACGCCGATCAGCGGAATTTTCGCCTCCTGAATCATCGGTAGAACCTTTACCGCAGTGTCCGCGCCGGCGTAACAGGTGAGGGCGAATACCTTGTCGTCGTCTATCAGCCGCCGGGTGTTGCTCTCAGAGCGTTCCGGCTCGCAGGCGTCGTCGTGGCTGATCAGCCTGATGCGGCGGCCGTGGACCCCGCCCTTGTCGTTCACGTGGTTCAGATATGCCGACGCTCCCCGGATCGCCTCTGTCCCGAGACGGGAATCACGCCCGCTCAGCGGCAGCGATGCGCCGAAGACGATTTCGGAGTGAGTGAGGCCGGGAACGGAGCGCTCTTTTTTGATCTGCTCCCAGTTTGTGATAAGCGCCGGTTTTCCTTCCCTTATCTGTGTAAAATAAACGTACCTGAGGCCCTGGTGGTCGGTGGGACTGTAATCCACTGGATTGGCTATCTGAAGTGAGAATTGACGAATTCCTTCAATCGAATCGATCAGCCCTTCCCTTGAAAGGTCCCTGCCGGCACGCTTAAGGCCTTCCACGAGCACGATCGCATCAAGAAATCCTTCGAACCCTACGAAAGAAGGCGTCTCTTCCGGAAAATAGCGCGAAAGGAGCCGGGTGTACTGGCCTGCGGCCGGAAGAAGCACCGTCTCCCAGGGCGGCGGAACCACCTGTGTTATTATTATACCCTCTGCTTCAGACCCCAGTATTTTGGCCAGTTCCTCCGTGCCTACAAAAGACACAGCATGAAAGACCATTGCGCCTTTGCGCTGTTTTGCAAGCTTGACGAACTTCGCGCACGGACCATAAGTCCCGATCATGACCACCGCTTCGGCGTCCGAACCGCAGATCAGATCCACCGCCTCCTCCACGTCCATGCCTCCGCGGATATAGGAGGCTTTGGCTACGGGTTCCAACCCGTGTTTCCGGAGGGCGATCTCCGTACCAGTAAGCCCGTCGAATCCGAATTCATCATATTGGTAGAGGATCGCCACGCGGGTTATTCCCAAGTCCTGAACGAAATGGCCGATGAGATTGCCTGTTTCTTCGTAGTATGAAGCCCGGACGTTTATGATGTAGCGCTGAAACGGTTCACGCAGGACCCTGGCGCCTGAGAGTATCCCAACAAGTGGGATTTTGGCCTCCTGGACCATCGGCATGATCTTTACCGCCGTCGGGGTCCCCACGTAAGAGGTCAGGGCAAATACCCTGTCTTCGGCAATCAGCTTCTGAGTATTGGAGATGCACAGGGCGGGATCGTAAGCGTCGTCATATGTGATAAGCCGAATATGGCGCCCGTTCACGCCTCCATGCTCGTTTACGTGATCGAGATAGGTTTGGACGCCGTGAATGGCCTGCGTTCCCAGAATAGATGCATGGCCGGAAAGCGGGCAGGAAGAGCCGATCAGTATTTCAGAATCAGAGACCCCGGCGGTTTGAGATCCGGGGGCGCTTCTTTGCTGTTCCGTTTCGCAGCCCGCCAGGATCGCCGCAATCAGGAAGACCGCGAAAAACGTTGAGAGGAAAAAAAAGAATCCCCCCGGTTTCATGGAAACGTCCTTTCGGTGAAGAGGGTGATCTTGAGCTGAATCTGAAATCAATGTTTGGCAAAGATGCGCGTGATCGAGTTCCATTATACCAGCGTCTGACCGGGAGGCAAGGAATAGGGGAAGCGGGAAGCATTACCCTTCTGCCGCCAGTTCCACATTCTTCAATCCCTCAATTCCTCACACTGGGATTTGATGTTTTTCTGCTCACTGTTCGTCGCGTAGCGATAGAACCAAGAGGAGTCATTTTTGGCTGTTCACGGTTCATTGCCTTTATCAGCCATTGAAAATGGAAATTAGAAGAGAAGTGGAGGGGTGATGTAATTTTCTAATTTCAAAGGCTGCCCCATCACAATTCACTGTGAATGGAAAGGCGACGGTTGAACGTCAACCAGCTCAAAACAGGCCGGAGCGCCGCTGCTCCGGGTCGCCTCCGGCGAGTCTCGTGTGGACCCGTCTTCGGCGGCCCTTGCAGTTCGAGGCATCCAATAGGAGGATCATTCCAAAAACTGAAACCATGCCTGTGAACCGGCATATCAGTACAAACCAAGCTTGGCCTCCGTAAAACTGATGAATATGTTCTTCTTCTGAGAGTAGTGTTCCAGCATCATCTTATGGGTTTCCCGCCCGATTCCTGATTTCTTATATCCGCCGAAAGGCGCATGTGCGGGCAGAGTGTTGTAATTATTAACCCACATTCGGCCTGTTTCCACTGCTCTGGCCACCCTGAAAGCGCGGTTCAAGTCCTTCGTCCACACAGCGCCTGCAAGTCCATATTGGTTGTCGTTGGCCATCTTTATCACTTCTTCTTCGGTCTTGAACTTGATGACGGAGACTACCGGACCGAAGATTTCCTCTTGAGCGACCCGCATCTTGTTGTTCACTTCGGAGAGGATGGTCGGCTTTATAAAGGCGCCCTTACCCAATCCGTTATCCGTGATCCTGCCGCCGCCACAGGCGACCTTCGCCCCTTCGGCTTTCCCGATCTCGATGTAGGCAAGGATCTTCTCCAGTTGCTGCTCGTTCACCTAAGAGCCCATCTGGGTGTCGGGGTTCCACGGGAGGCCGACTTTCACCTTGTTGAAGGCGGCGACCGCGTCTTTCAGGAACCTGTCATAAACGTCCTCGTGGACAAAGGCCCTCGAACCTGCGCAGCACACCTGTCCCTGGTTGAAAAGGATGCCTAACTCCAAGCCTTCTATCGCCTTCTCCCAGGGGGCATCGGGGAAATAGATGTTGGCCGACTTGCCTCAGAGCTCCAGCGTTGCCGGGATGAGCCGTTTGGCGGCGGCTTCGGAGACGCAACAACCGACTTCCGTGGAGCCGGTGAAAGCTAATTTGCGGAAGCCTTCGTGCTCGAGCATGTAGTTGCCTGCACCGGACCCTCTTCCCGTGATGACGTTCACCACTCCCGGAGGAACTACCTCACTCAGAAGTTTGGCGAATTCGAGAATGCTCAGAGATGTCGCGGACGAGGGTTTGATGACCACACAATCGCCGGCGGCAAGCGCCGGAGCTATTTTCCAGCATGCCATCAGGAAAGGGAAGTTCCAGGGAATCACCTGTCCCACAACGCCGATGGGCTCCATCAGGATGATGCTCAACGTGTCTTTGTCGATCATCACAGCCTGGCCTTCTTCGGTCCTGATTGCGCCCGCGAAGTAGCGGAAGTGGTCGGAACTCAGCGGAATATCCACAGCCGTAGTCTCCCGGATGGGTTTCCCGTTGTCCAGAGTTTCGACCATGGCAAGTTTTTCAGCATTCGCATCGATGAGGTCGGCGATCTTCAGCAAGACGGCGGCGCGTTCACCTGGGCTTACGTTTTTCCATCCCTCGAAAGCTTTCCATGCGGCCGAAACGGCAAGATCCACGTCTTCCTTACAGGCATCGATACAGGTAGAGAGCAACTCCCCGTTAGCCGGGTTATAAGCCTTGAAAGTTTTTCCTTGCTTGCCTTTGGTCCACTTTCCGTCAATGAATAGCCCATAGTCACTGTCAACATGTGCGTTCATTTTTCTTTCCTTTTATGCTGCAAGGTTTATCGCAAAACACTCGGAGTTGTTGCCCATCGCTATGCTGTTTGTGCTTCTTAGAGTATCTTCGGATGTGCTATCCGAGCCTTATAACGCTGGGCCAACCCGTCATGTCGCTCCCCTACAGAGCATCAGCCGTGCCGTTGAACCTATCTGGTTGAAAGTACTTAAGAGTTGATGATTTCGTAAAAACACTATA
>PLSV01000305.1 GCA_003165235.1 Syntrophobacteraceae bacterium | reverse complement strand
TTTTTGGTGCTCACTTGAACACAACTTCGTATCACACGATGCAGAGTGGTTATTTTTTTCGGTGGGGCGCTATATAAGTCTATCATACGAGGAGTGGGGGTTTTCGCGTCCGTACCCGACATTGATGAGGGAAGACGCTCCCCAGCGGGAGCATTCCCTGAGGGAGGCATTCAATGGACTCAGGCAGATGACCAAAGGAGGAGCGACCTGGCGTATGGCGCCGCACGCCCTTCCGCCCTGGCGCGCCATCTATGACCAGATCCGGCGCTGGTTCAATGCCGGCATCTTCGACGCCATCGTTCAAGACTTCCGGGAGTTCCTTGCCTGCCTCAGGGAAAGAAGAAAGACCCGAGCGCTGTGACCTTTGACGGCCGAACGCTTCAGTCCACCCCCGAGAGAAAGAATGGGGGCAAACCTACACTCTTGCCAGTGTCGGGCAGAACGGCCATGTTGCGGAAGAGATCAAACCGATGTAACCTGCGCCAAGCCTGTTGAAATGGTTTAGTTGGCGCCTGGAGTGTGAAGAGTGTAGGTTTGACCCCATGACCCCTGCCGGTATTTCTCGCAGGGCATCTTCACGCCAGTCTTTCAGTTTCTGCGGCATGGCTTCAGCAAATCTGTGAAGTCACTAGTTACCTGCCCTTTCCGGAAAAATATCATAGACGTAGTCGTAAGCGGCCAAGGCTTTCCTGCCAAGCTTGCCTGCCTCCACCCGCTCCACGATTTCTTCCCGGGAGAGATCGAAGATCGCCTCCAGGATCTGCGCGCGCTCCTGCTCGTTCGCTTCCGCCACGACAAACAGCACACGGGCGCTGTGCTGGATGTAGCGCGGCGAAACCAGTTGCCGTTTCAAAAGTTCCATAATGACCGATGCTTTACCGCGGTCGAAACGGCCCGCATCGCCGCGGCGGTCCAATTCGGCGAAGAATTCCTTTGTCCATTGGTTGTGATAATCCCATACCTTGTCGAACAACTCGCGGGTAAAGCGGGTCCCGGCCTTGATCTGAAAATCGTTAATCGCCGGTTCGACGCCATCTTCGGTGAGCGCCGGCCGCTTGAGCCAGCCATCCCTGGTGATGGCGGCCTGGCGCCGGACGAGCGTCCACAGCCACGAAACGTCGATCCGGTACGTTGCAAGATCGTTCATGAACCGCAGCTTAAGCTCGTAATCGTCGATCGCCGCCGCGAAGTTGCCGTTGAGAATTTGAAAACCATAGCTGGCGGCCATATAGAACGCGTGCTGGATGCGTTCAACGGTCACATCACCCTCGGGCGCCGCATAGATGGATTCCCATAGATCCGGGGTGAAAAGTTTTTCCGGCGACCCCAGCGCGTCCTGAGTGATGACCCAGGGCGTAATCCTGCCCTGCGCATCCAATAATCCACGGGATTGCAGCAACTGCCGCTCGGAATCGTTAAGGCCACTCGCCACCGTCGGTATTGGCTTGCCTCTCACGTCTACGGTTTCCCGAGGCGCATCGAGGATGGACTGAAGCTGAGCCACGGGCGCTTGCATCGGCGTATTGCCGGCGGCAACGTAAGCCTCTTCCGGGCTGGCGACCCAGCTTTGCCGGTAAGCGTCGTAAAGCCTTCCTTTCACCCGGTTGGCAAGGACGTCGTCCAGCGTGGGTTTCTGCCCCGCAGGCAACGCCCGGTCAGGCACGAAGATCAGTCCCAGAAGGCGCTCCCGCAGCTTATCGATGGCTACTCCACGCAGAGCCACGGGGTTGGATCGCGAACGTCCATACACGTCGCTCGGCTGGTAAATCATGACCGCGGCCATTCCGCCGATCGGCGCCGCCGTACTGAGTTCATTATTTTTCATGCCGGACATCAGCATCATCAGGGCGTTGTACCGCTGATAGGCAATCATGTTCGGCGAGGCCATGCCGATGGATTGCGGATCGGGGAACACCCCCTGCGGATCGTCCTTCCACATCTCGATCAGGCTGCCGAGGTAATCCCAGCGGCCGACGTTGGTTCCCAGCAGACGGCGCCGCAACACCCAGGCAATCGCCGCAAGGGATCGCCCAGCATTTCCTTCTTCATAGAGCATCTTGATCTTGAGAGTTCCCGGCGCGACACCGATGGTCGCCTCAATCCGCGCCAGCAGCTTCTCTACTATTGCTGCTTCCTGCGGAGTCTGAAGCTTCGGGATGTAGTAGTAGACGCCCGTGCCCGCGCTTTTGAGCGAATCGTAGTTATTGAGCGCCCAGAGGACGGCAACGGCAATGATGCCGGGCGCAGGTTCACCATCGACCCTGACGTGGTCGTATCGCACATGGATGCTTGGGGGTCGAACAAACAGGGTCGGCCAGTTCTCTGGCGGCTTATCGATCTTGTAGGCGCGCTTTTTCCCTTTCTTGGTCACTTCATAATCGCGGCCGGCCCAGCGGCCCTCGAAGATATCCCGGGCATTTTTCAAGGCGGCGAACACACCGACCGGCAGATCGGCGGGCGCGCCGTCCGGCTGAAAGTGCGGCGGAGACGCGTCCTCGAAGTCCGGCATATTCATGGGAGCGGGACTATTCAGCGCATTGAACGCCATGTCCAGCGGATGCCACGGTCCTGTGAGCTCCAACCCCGGATTCATCAATGGATGAGCATCCTTCGGGATGGGCGCCTCGTCGTTAAGGCGCCAGCGCCACTCGCTCTCCCGCCCCCAAAAGTTATCGATCAAGCCCTGCACGATCTGACGAAAGGTCCAAGACCGGCCCGTAACGGGATCAGGGAACGTGTCGTCCCATTTCGGCCAGGCATATTTCCTGCCGACCGGTTCGGGGGAGTTTAACAGCGCGCGGCGCGCAGTCAGCGCGGCAGCGATCTCCGGATTCAACTCGCGGGTAAGCGCGGCGATCGTGTGTTCTACATTGACCTCTCGCCCGTTCACCTTCCTGGTCCCGAAAAGTTCCGGGAATTTCCGCAGAATGTCTTCACGAATCATGACTCGTCGTCCTTCAATCCAATCATTTACGGTGATTTTGCCGCCAGTTGTCAAGGCGTGGCTCCGACCAAAATGCGCCTATCCCTGCGTGTCATTCCCCAGCAGGGCCATGCGCCAAACCATCGCCACCATATATAAGTTTTTCGATTGCGAACTGCAATCCATTGCCCTTACGGCGTGAGGGCCATCGTATCCCGAGGCACAACGCCCGGAACCACGTATGCCTGCAGCAACACCACGGCGATCGCAATGCCCAGGAGCATGACCGAATACTTAAGCGTCTTGCGGAAGATGTCCGGCTCCCTCCCCACCAACCCCGTAGCCGCACATGCGACCGCGATGGATTGGGGCGAAATCAGCTTGCCCATGACGCCACCGAACAGATTGGCCGAAGTGGTCAACACAGGATTGATGTTGATTTGCATGGCGGTCACTTGCTGGAGCTTACCGAACAAAGCGGCAGAGGACGTAACCGATCCGGTCAGGAAAACTCCCAGCCATCCGATGACCGGAGAGAAGATTGGGAACAGCATCCCCGTATAGGTGGCGCAGGTCAAACCCAAGGTATAGGACATGCCCGAGTAATTCGCCAGGAACCCGATACCGATAACCGAAGAAAGAGTAATCAGGGCGAAACGCAGTTGTTTGCAAGTCGCCACGAATACCTTCGCGCCTCGGGACGGACTGATCCCCAGGATCACCATGGCGACCAAAGACAAAATAAACATGGCTGTTCCCGGAGCGGTAAAGAATTCCCACCGATAGCCGGCCCCATACATAGCGGGTTTAGCCCCGGGCACCGTGGTGTAAACCAGGCCGTGCAAACCGGGCCATTGAGGAATGATGACGATCCAGTGAAGTTCGTTGATAATCCAGTTCTTAAATGACGGAATTCCCCATAACCCCATGATGGCCATCAAAATCACGAACGGAGACCAGGCTTTCACGACTTGAGCTGTAGTATACTTCTTCTCCAGCTCTTGTCTGACCTCGGGTTCCCCTGGAAAACGCCAGATGGAAGCGGGCTTCCAGAATTTCAGGAAAACCGTTAGGACCATCATCGAAACAAAGGAAGAGATGATGGCCGGAAGTTCCATGCCCAAGCGATGGGTAACGATCATATTGGTGATCGCATAACTGATCCCGGCCGCCATGGCGGCGGGCATTACCTCTATCGCCTTCTTCCAGCCCGCCATAACGACCAACAAGAAAACGGGAATGATGAGGGCGATTATCGTCATGTCGTTCCCGATGGCCTCGGTCATTACCGACGCATTAATCTTGGTGACCGTAACCATCATGTTGGTTGGCACGCCTACCGGGCCGAAGGGCACGGGGGGAGTGTTCGCGACCAGGCAGATCACGGCTGCAGGCAAGGCGGGAAAGCCCAAACCAATCAGCATGGCGGCAGCAACCGCTACCGGCGCTCCCTGTCCGGACACCCCTTCCATGAAAGCCGAAAAGCAAAACGCAATAAGCAACGCCTGGAGCCGCCGGTCGGTCGACAGGGCGGCAATCGAGCTCTTCAGAACTTCGAACTGCCCGGCTTCCACCGTCAGGTTATAAAAGAACACTGCCGTCAAAATAATCCAGCCGATAGGAAACAAGCCGGTGACCATACCCAGGGCCGCCGCCGATACCGCGATCCCAAAAGGCATGCTGTAAGTAAGGATTACGATGACCAGGGTCAGCAACAGGGTCAACACCCCAGCCACATGCCCTTTCATGCGCTTTACCGCCAGCGCCCAGAATAAAAAGAAAATAGGGATCGATACGACCAATGCGGTTAGGCCAAGGCTATTACCCAGGGCTGCGTAATTGTGATGCCAAGGCATAGGCGGCGCCTCCCCTTTGAGTTCTAAATTTTGCGAGGTGTGGAGGATATGGAAATTATCACTAAGAGGCAGCGCAGGCAACAGAAAATTCTCCGCAGGACGGTCACGCCGTCCGGTTTCCACGTCCTCCAAGACCGGGCGGACACGGAAGACCGAAGGCGAGGGCCGCAAAGCCTGCGTGGGCCTCTACGAGGCGGCGGGGAAGTCAATGCCATCAAAGTTGTCATTCTGCTCTTATGTTCTTCGACACTCCTTTCAGGTTTTCCATAAGGTCGGACGTTCAAGTGGCCAAACCTGAAATCCTGCTGCTGGAGTCTTGCCCCTGTATCCTCGTAAAGCTTCGCGATTGTGTCTCTACCCCTACGTCACTGGACGTCATAATACAACGCGAAGATTTCGTTAATCGACCGGGTTTCCGGCAGCACATAGACGATGCCATACGTCCCGGTAAAAGCCGGGCTCACGACGTCATTGAAGAACTTCACTGGAACATTGATGCAACCATAGGAAATACGGTGGTCGAGCGGCTTTGGACTGGCCAAGCGCTGCAGGCGGCGCTCCTTGGGATTATTTGTAACCACCCGATGCATGGAGACGGCGCCGTTGTAGTCCACCCAGAGGACGTCTTTTCCGTGGAAATTGATTCCCAGCGAGGCCACGAAGCGGCCCGCCGGTGTGGTGCGCTCCTCAGGGCGAATGTCCGACAATTTCCGGTCACCAATATCGGGGACGGCGTAATCACCCCGGGCCACGCCCAGCAGGACTGGGGCTGCGCCGCGAAGTCGCCCATCGGAATCGAATACAAAGACTTTGGCGTCTATTTTGTCTATGATCGCGAACGGCATGCCGCGATTGTCACCTGAATCGACGACCCAGTCCGCCACGTGCTGGGCGTCCCGGGACTTATGCTCCCGTTCGAAGTTCGCTCGTTTGGGATGAGGCGCCGCCACGGGTTGCGTCTCAATAGTTGAGAGGGCTGCTGCAACTTCATGTGAAGAAAATGAGCGGCTCGGGTCGGACAATTGCGCAGCGTTGTCCGCAGCGTCAACCTGGTGGGAGGTAAAACTGACAACCAGCAGGCTAAGACAAAGTGCTTTGGTTATGATCGCCGAGATCGAGCATATGCTCCCTGAGCGCTTTGTGCACATCAATGCCGCCAAGAGGCGCAGCCTGATCTTGTTTCTATTTTTGCGATATGATTGTCCGCGCCGCATCGGCATGTTTCTCTCGTCCGGCAACAACCGCCGGTTTAAGTAGCCCTGCCTCGTGTTTTATCAATCATCGAGACAGGGTGCCGGTGGGTGGTTTAGGGTGGTTTAGTTGCGATCCTGTTTGGGCGGAGGAGCCTGATGGACTACCGGCTGAGGAGCCGGTTGGACCACCGCAGGCTGCGAATAAGAAGTAGTGGTATCAGCCGCCATTTTCTGCTGGCCACACGCGCAACCACCCAAAGCTATAGCGGTGATGAAAAGCAATAGTACGAGCCCAAATGATCTTTTTCTCATAGTGCACCCCTTCATTAGTTTGTTTTAGTTAGCAACCCACTCTCATCAATTGCCGACCCTCCATAATGACCGGTTCAGCAATCTCTCCACATACCAAACATCTCCATCCCTAGAACTGTTTTTGAAGACCGTACAATTTGTAATAAACCATGGCGCCTAAAACTTTTTTCCTTATTGTTGTAATGCCTCCTTTCTGGAATTAACCAGATCTCCATGTCTTAAAGGAATCCACCAAAGCTGAACCTGATGCTCTCTTCATCATCGGTAACGAGAATATTCACCCTCATCCAATCTCCATGCGAGACGTTGCCCTCTTTCAGAAGCAATCCGACATTCCCCGGTTTTTCTTCTATCAAAATCGTCAACCACCGATCACCAGTCTTGACAGGTGATTGGTAGGCAATGCGCGGATTGACGCTCAGATATGCCCGGACATTATCAAAATCTGTGCCAGAAAAGACCACGGACATCACCTCCCTAATATTGTTAGGTATATCGTATGTTTAAAACTTGGGGAGGTAGTGTATTGGCCGATGGCGGGCAAGAAAATGCGTTGCATGCTACAGAAGCGTTGCATGATTTCTGTTGCAGTTGTCTGTAATACATTGGCGTGAAGGCGACAGCGGTCAATTTTATCCTGCATCTTTCTATGTCTCTCCTGATCCTTAAAACTCGCTCCTCGGAATCTTCAAGGTTTCCGGGTATTATGTTCTCACTGAGTCCGGGAGCGCGTGTTGCAAGATGGCAAACCCCTTCAGACGCCTCTCGCGGAAATGACGCCCGGAGATGTAGAGCTCTTTGCCCCCGAAGACCTCCTCAGTAGATATGACATAATGTGAAAAAAGCAAGAGGCTTTTGTCGTTTCTTAGAGCGACCGTGTCTCATTGTCACGGAATCTTCCATCCACTAACTGCCGGAGCAGTAAACAAATGCTGCAGTTACAGCTCCGATGCAATTCCTTCGCCTCCACCCAATGTCGCATAAGGCCTTTAGGAAGCTTCATTGCAGTATTATAACCTCTAGCCTGGATTTCCACGGA
>PLSV01000143.1 GCA_003165235.1 Syntrophobacteraceae bacterium | reverse complement strand
CTCCTAACTGCGGAAGTTGGGTTAGTTTCGTTAGTCATATTTCGCACCTGCTCCGCCGAATGGGCGCCGATTGTGGGGTTCACGGAAGATATCGTTCAAGGCGTTTGCATTCAGTCTTTCCACCTCCGGCGCATGGGCCGGCGTGCTGGGCATCGGCCTGGTCTCAGTGGCGATCTGTTCCTGCGGGGCTACGAGGCTCTAGACCGGCAGCAACAACAATAACTTCCTGCGCATAGACCGCGAGTTAATGATTCCGAAATGGCTGTCCATTTCTCTTCGCTCGCAGTTAGTGTATTTCCTTTTTCTGGATCGCGCCGGCTAGCCTCTCATAGTCCATCTTGTTATTCGGAATAGGGATGACCCATCTTTAGCGTAATAAACTTAGAAGGTGGTCTTTAAGGCGGAGTCTGTTTTACGGAAATCCCTGATGGCGCCGGTGGGATTCTGATGTGTGGATCGTGCATTGAGCGTTTTGATCTCAGGTCGGTTTTCAGCGAGTTCGCAAAATAGTTGCCGTTTTCAAAAAGGATTAGGGCGGCAAAGAATCCTCGATCTCCATGGTGGCAGGGGCACATCTCCCGACAATAGCGGAGATGGCGAGCGAGAACTTATCGTATCACGGGTAACTTTGACCCGTGGGGCGGATCGTGATTTCATTGACGTTGACATGAGGCGGCAGCGTGAGGAGCCAGAAGATGCCATCGGCAATGGCTTGGGGTTCGAGCATTTTGCCGAATTGGGCAATCCCTTTGCCGAAGTTTTCCTCGTCATAACCGGCCACATTCTGGAATCCGCTGAGCACGATGCCGGGCATAACTAAAGAAACGCGAACCTTGTGAGTGCAGACCTCGCGGCGCAGACCTTCTGCGATGGCGCAGATGGCGGATTTGCTTGAACCGTAGAATCCGCTGAAGGGCGAAATGTTTCGTCCCACAACCGAGCCGATGACCACAATGTCTCCGCTCTTTCGTTGGACCATGTATTGCCCGGCCCGGCGCATCAGATGGGCCGCGCCAAGAACGTTAACCTGGTAAATCTCCGGCCAAAGGGATTCTTCACTGTCGAGGATGCCGCCCGCCAGACCGCGGCCTGCGTTGACGACGACAATGTCAACCTTACACCCGCCTTCATCCCAGCTCAACGCGCGATCCACCAGCACATCAATGTCAACCTGAATGCTTGCATCACCCCCCACAGCCAGGACTTTGCCGCCTTGGGCGGCAATTTCTGACGCAAGTTCGTCCAGCCGGTCTTTGCGTCGGGCGTGGATCACCACTGCTGCGCCTGCCTGAGCCAGTGTAGAAGCCGTGGCGTATCCTATACCGGAACTCGAACCGGTTACGATGGCCGTCTTACCTGAAAGAGGTTTGTTCATGGATGGTTCTCCTTCTCTTAATGGGATACGGGCGGGGGGATACCGCAGAGAAACAGAAATTCCGATGCGACGGCATCTTAATGAGAGACTCAGCCTTCTATGCTCCGAACTTTGACTACCTGCCCGCCTTGCTTCGCTTCTTGGCCATGGTCACGCAGTAGACCCCGCTCCCATCCGATGCAGGGGCGAAGCATGCGTTGTCTGAAACGCATTCCGACGTGCGCCTATCACCCTCGCGCCAGCGCCTGATGAGCCCCGGCTCGCAAATCAGTGGCCGGCTCATGGCAATGTAGTCGGTCAATCCATTTCGGACCAGTTCCTCGGCTACCTCATAGGAGCGGATGCCCCCAACCAGGATCAATGGAATCGAGACCTTCTGCTTGTAGAGTCTCGCAGCATCCCGGTAGAAGACCTCCTGTCCCGGATTCTGAGTCCGGCCTGGACGCGGGGGCATGAACTCCACCGCAGACGCCACAGTTCCACCCGAGAACTCGACGGCATCGACGGATGCTCTCTCCATCATGGTCGAGACCTGGATCGCCTC
The DNA here is from genome assembly GCA_003165235.1 of Syntrophobacteraceae bacterium. Taxonomy (GTDB): domain Bacteria; phylum Desulfobacterota; class Syntrophobacteria; order Syntrophobacterales; family Syntrophobacteraceae; genus SbD1. The sequence continues at coordinate 11,125 of PLSV01000143.1, read as the reverse complement.
ATCGCGCGTCATACCACCGACCAGGAAATCTTCGGCATTGAGCTTGATCATAACCGGATACCTGGGGCCAACTGCCTCCCGAACGCTTCCCACCACCTCCAGGAGGAACCTGGCGCGGTTCTCGAGCCCTCCGCCATATTCATCTGTTCTTTTATTGAACGCAGGCGAAAGGAACTGACTGAGCAGAAAGCCATGGGCAGCGTGGATCTGTATGGCGTCGAAGCCCGCCTCCCTGGCTCGAGCAGCGCTTCGAGCGAAAGCGGACACGATGGCCGCGATCTCCTCCTTTCCTGCCGAACGACACCCTAGCTGGTCCTCTATCTGGACTGCGGTCGGCCCGACAAGCTCGAGCCCTGTCAGATTGGAATTGGCATTGCATCCCCCATGGACCAACTGAAGAGCGATCTTCCCTCCGGCCGAATGCACCGCTTCAGTCATGTCGCGCAGTCCGGGCAGGAAGCGGTCATCGTAGACAGCCATCTGCCCCGGACTTGATTGGCCTTCGGGACTGACGAAGGTGTAACCGCTGATGATCAACCCAAGCTCGCCTTTGGCCAGCTCGACCATCATTCCCGAGAGTCTTTTGGTTACAGAACCCTCCTTGTCCGCCAGCCCCTCCCACGTGGCGGAGCGCACAAATCGGTTGGCCAGATTCATGCCGTTGATCGTAGTATGTTCAAACAATTCAGCGAGTGGGTTGACTCTTGAAGTCTTTTCCTGGCTGTCGAGATTCTGCATTTGCTCCTGTCCTCTCTCTTTGGGCCACTTTAGGGGCTCCCAGGAAGCTGTATCGACTATACAACACGTTCTTCAGTTCTCTCCTGTCGCGCAAAAGTTGTGCGCATGATAATCCAGAGGGATAGAGTGCTCAATACACAATCGTCCAGAATTATTGCCTGTTTCTGTTATCATGGTTTGGGCGGCGGCGGCCCGTACCGCGTGGGAATGCATATCCCGCGCGCTCCTGCGTCCTGGTATCTCTTTATTTCCTCTTCTTTGAGAAATACGCGCAGGCCTCCTTCGGCGAGGGCCGTCATTTCGTTTTCACCGGGAAAGACGAAAACAGGCCCAAGGAACTCAACCCATTCCTTGATCGCTCCTGTCACTAACTCCGAATGCGCCATGCCGCCGGTCAGAATGATCCCGTCTACCTCACCCTTTAAAACCACGCACATTGCGCCGATGCCCTTGGCGATCTGATAAGCCATCGCTTCGAGGATGAGCTTTGCTTCCTCATCTCCACCCCCGACCATCTCTTCAGCCCTCTGAATGTCCTTGGTCTGAAGGTAAGCATACAGCCCTCCTTCTCCCACGAGTCGCCTTTGGAGCTGTTTTTTATCCATCCCTCCGGTAAAGGCGAGGTCAATCAGATCCAGTGTCGGAAGAGATCCGGCCCTCTCCGGCGTGAAAGGCCCTTCGGCAAGCCCGTTGGTGCAGTCAATGACCCGGCCCTTCTGATGCGCGCCAATGGTGATGCCGCCCCCAAGATGGGCCACTACGACGTTGATCTGCTCGTACTTTACCTCAAGCTTTGCTGCAAGGCGTCTTGCCGCCATTTTCTGGTTCAGGCTGTGAAAAGCGCTCTTGCGCTCAATTTCTGGAAGACCGGAGAACCTGGCCAGGGGGTGAAATTCATCAGTGCTCGGCGGGTCGACCACTATGGCCTGAGCGCCGTAGCTCTTCGAGAAGTTCAAAGCGATTGCGGGACCGAGCGCCGAAGGATGCTGGCCGTATTTTCCCTCGAGCAACTCCTCGCACATGGCGTCGTCGACTTCATATGCGCCGGCCGGGGCAGGCTTTCCCAGCCCTCCGCGGCTGACAACCATGTCGATTCCTTCCGGGTCGATCCCATTCTTTTGTAAAAAATCCAGAACGCCCGCTTGCCGGTGGGGGATCAGGTTTCTCATGGAAGAGTAGAGAGCCTGCTCTTCACTTCGATAGGGAATCGTTTCGAGAACCACCGGTTCGCAACCCTTGAACCAGGCGAGCTTTGTCGAAGTGGAGCCCACGTTGATTACCAGCATGCTACACTGCCTGTCCATCCCCTTCTCCTCTCCTCAGAGCCAAACATGCCAGTGCGATTTCCACCAACCTGCATTCATCCGAGACAAAGGGCACATCCAGTATTACAGGAGTTGTCGTCCCCATGACTATGCCGGCTGTGTGGATTTTTCCAAAGCAGACAAGAGATTCCGCCAGCAGGTAGCCGGTATCGATTTCAGGAACTAAATAGATATCCACATTGCCGGTGACGTTGCTCTTTATCCCTTTTCTCTTCGCGGCAAGGTGGCTCAGAGAGCAGTCTATATCGAGGGGCCCCTCCACAAGAGCTTTTCCGAACTGCCCTCTTTCAGACATCTTGGACAGGATCGCTGCATCCAGAGTTGAAGGAATACCAGGATTTACCTGTTCTACAGCGGCAAGAACCGAGACTTTAGGAGTGTCGATTCCCAAAATTGCCGACAGGGACAGGGCGTTTTCGAGAATCAACCGCTTCTCGGTAAGTCCTGGATAGTTATTCAGGAAGGTGTCGGTAACGAGGATAAGTTTGCCGCTTTCGCTCAGTTCGAAGACGGAGACATAACTGGCGGCCTTTCCCTTCCGCAGCCCTGTCTTGGCGTCGAGGACCGAAGAAAGGAAGGCGTTCTGATCGAAGTCCCCCTGCATCAATATGTGAGCCCCCTTTTCGCTAATCAGGGAGATTGCTCTCTGGAGCGCGCCGCCTGGATATCTTTCATCCACGATCTGGTGCTCCAGCGACGCCAGAGGACTCTTCTCAGTCATCTTCTCTATTGCTTCGCGGTCGCCGATAAGGCAGGGAATAATAAAGCCTGCTGCGGCCGCACGGCAGATTAGATCCAGGTCCGGCTCTCTGAAAGAAGTCACCAGTCTTACAGGTCGCGCGCCCTTCGCCGCTTCAAGAACATCGTTAAAAGATTTCAGCATCTCATTTTCCGCCTTTCATCCGATCTGCCACCACAACACACATCGCCAGTTGTTGCACTATGGAATCGGTGAAATCGGAGCGAGCGGGGATACAAACCGGCCCTCTGGAGGTTGCAACGAGGGAGCATCGAGATACATTCAGGAGAAAATCAAGCTTACATAAGATGTTGCCCGTATCCAGGCAGGGGACCAGCAGTATGTGGGGCATCTGTTCCAGGTTCAACCTGCCCCAATTTACAATACGGTTTCCCTTGCCTGCAAATATCTCAGTAAAGGAAGTCGCATCGATGATCTCGCATTCCCCCAGGTCCCCTGAATCTGCAGCTCTTCCGATCAACTCGTAGTCCCGGTAAGATGCAAGGGCGCCGCCGATTTGGCGCTGTCCGGAAAGGATAGCCATCTTGGGTTTCGAATACCCGAGAAGGCGGTAAACAAAGAGAGCGTTCTTGCAGATCTCCAGTTTCGCCTTTGCATCCGGTATGATATTGACTCCTGTATCCGTAAAGGCGACCAGGTGATCGAGTCCGGGAACCTCCCAGAAAGAGATGACGCTGACATTCGTTCCGGAACCGGCTTTCGCTTCCTCTCTGATTATCGAACGGTATATAAAAGACGTAGGAATCTGACCTTTGCTTGCGATCGGCAGTTCTCCTGAGAAAATCATGCCTATTCCAAGGTTTGAGATGGCTTGGCGATCATAATTGTTGATAGTTTCAAATCCGCTGATATCAAATTCAACTTTCTCCGATACCCGCTCTATCCTATCCTTGTCGCCAATGAGGACGGGCTCGATATAGCCTCTTTGCCAGCTCTTTTTTACAGCCAGCATGAACTCCTCGTCTTCCGGGGCAAGGACGGCCAGCCTCATGGGCCCTTTTTCGGAAGCCAGGTCTGCAAAATCTCTTAAGGACCTGATCATTGAAGGCGTCCTTTCAGTTTTCATTGAGAAAAGATCGCTATGAGATCAAGACTCTGGGTGTGTCGCCCGACCCATAAAGCCGATGAGCGGGAGAAGCCAATTATGGAAACCCCGAATCGAAATGAACCAGCAGCTACGGGGTCCTATTCGGCCTCGCTTTTCGGGTGAATTGGGTCAACCCCGGGAATCCCGCTTGGGTCCTGAAAAGCTCTATGTCTGAACTATGGAATACTGAACGTGGACTATATCAATTCCACCGGGCGCCAGTCCGGAACTGATTCAAATCCCCTCTTCTAAAGGGGAGAGCAGGAAATCTTCAACACGGAGATCAAACCGACGATCTGTTTCCCATATGCTCAACTCGCTCCAACCTCTTCAGAAAGGATTGGAACAGAACCCATTCGTCCGGTGAAAAGCTTTCGAGAAACTGACCATTTGTTTCTGCAAAAATGGAAAGAATAACCTCACGCACCTGCATTGCCTTGGCGGTGATATGAATACGGAGGACCCTCCTGTCATTTTGATCCGGCCGGCGCTCGGTCCATCCGTCCCTCTCCATCCGGTCCAGCAGCCCGGTGATTGTGGCGCGATCCAGGGCTGTCTTATCTGCAAGCTGGCTGGGCAATAGTCCATCTTCGTCGTAGAGGGCCACCAGCAAAAAGAACTGACCGTGAGTCAGTCCCATGGAGGTGACCTTTTCCTTGTAATAGCGAGTTATTTTACGGCTGAGTGCGCCGAGTTGAAAGCAGATGCAATCATTAAAATCCATGGAGCAAAACCCCCCAATCGAAAGTTAACGGGCATTTCAGGATCACCCGTGACTTACCTCTGGGAAAAAGGTTATCACACTAATAATTTGTATGTCAATAGTTATCTTGCAAATCGCAATATGCCGGGCCAAAAAAAGCTCAGAGGCCTTACAGCAGTGTTTGCCTTCGCCGTGTCTGTGATCGGGCAACGAGCAGCCGGGTAAGCCTCGAGAAACTGGAAGGGCTGGAGTTACCTTTGAAGCCACCTATCAGCCAGGGATTTCATCATCTCGACCCATTCATCGAAAGTCGCCGGTTTGGTGATAAACGATTCGGCCCCGGCTTTCAATGTGAGGTCAACATTACTTTGCTCTTCGGACGTGGTTAGAATTACTATTGGAATATGCTGAAGAGCGGGTTCGGCTTTGATTTCGGTGAGGGCTTGCCAGCCATCCTTTCGTGGCATGTTCAGATCAAGCAGGATCAGGCTCGGCAGTCCTTTTGCATTGGGGCGAGAGCGCTCTTTAAGATGGTTCATGAGCTCGACGCCATCCAAAACGCATGAGAAAGCAGCTTCGACGCCACTTTTCGCGAAGGCCTCAGTCGCCAGCCAACAGTCTTCTGCATCGTCGTCAGCCATCAAAACGGTCTTTTGGGGTTCTTCAACCACTATATGACCTCCCACCGGCCCTGCTTTACAGGTAGGCTTATTATGAACGTAGAGCCTTTCCCCGGCTCACTCTCGGCTCTGATGTTCCCCCCATGGCGTTCAACGATTTTACGGCATATGGCAAGACCCATCCCGGTTCCGTCATATTCACTGCGGCTATGCAGTCTCTGAAAAGGCTTGAAAATAAGCTCGGCAAACTGTGGGCCAAACCCGATGCCGTTGTCTTTTACAAAAATCTCACATATCCTCTTTCGGTCCAGCCTGCCATAAATCTTGATGTGAGGGGTCTCGGCGCCGCGGAATTTCAAGGCGTTGCCAATAAGGTTCTGGAAGAGCCCTAACATCTGAGTTTCATCAGCCTCAACGGCGGGCATGTTTTCTATCTCGATTTGGCAACCTGTTTCTTTGACTGATGCTTCGAATACATCCGCAGCCTCCCGCACTATTTCGGCGAGGTCTATTTTCTTAAATGGTTCGAGTCTCGCAGCTACCCTGGAGAAGTCGAGCAAGTCACGCAATAGTTGCCGCATACGTCCTGCAGAATTGACTACCCTGTCCAGGTAATCTTTGCTGGCGCCGTCCAAAACGGGAGCGCATCTTTTTTGGGCCATGTCGCAAAAAGTCTGTATCTTGCGCAGAGGTTCCTGGAGATCGTGAGACGCTACAAAGGCAAACTCCTGAAGCTCCGCATTCACCAGCTCAAGTCTTGCCATATTCGATCTCAGGGCTTCTTCCGCAACCTTCCTGGCAGTGACATCACGGTTCACTTCGAGGAATCCCGCCGACTCACCATCCTTTCCCGGCCGTAAAGCCCACCGGCTTTCGACAACTAATTCTTCCCCTCTGGAAGTCGTATGTCTCAACTCTCCGGCCCACTGACCTGTATCGATAACCTGCTTTACGACTTGTTCGAGAGATTCCGGGAACCTTGTCTGCAGGAATTCACAGGCGACATTTCCGATAGCTTGCTCCCTGGTGAACCCATACAAATCTTCCGCCCCTTTGTTCCAGAAACTGACCACGCCGGCAGAATCCACCACGAAAATAGCATCGTGCGCCAAATTGAGAAGTGCAGCCTGTCTTTGCAAATCCTCGTTGGCGCTGATGAGTTCGGCAGTTCGCTCGCGCACACGCAATTCAAGCTCATTGTGTGATCTGCGCAACTCCTCTTCCATCTGCTTGCGCTCTGTGATATCGCGGCCTGCAACCACCGACCCGACGATCCTGCCGTCCTTGTCCCGGATGGGACCGAAACTGTAACTTCCCACCCAGGTTTCGCCCGTGTCTTTACGCCGCAGGGTGTACTCGGCATTCGTGACCGTCTCGCCCCGAAGCGCCCTCGGAACGGCCCATTGATCCAGGGGCGCCAATTGCCCATCGGCCATAAATACATCGAGAATCTCAGGGTATTCTGCCAGAGTCTTCAGGCATTCGTCTTTATTCTTGAACCTGTGGTACGTCGCAAAGGCATCGTTGAAGTCGATGAATCGGCCCTCGGCGTCGGAAATGAACACAGCGTCAATCATGCTGGCCAGAGCCGCCTCAAGCTTGGCTCGACTCTCCAGCAGCGCCGCCATTGCCAACTTGCGCTCGGTGATGTCCCAGACAAGACCGTCCACCCTCACCGGCTCACCTATTTTATTGAGGAACAATTTTGCACGGGCGACAATGTAATGGACGCTTCCATCCGGCCAGAACGCTCGATACTCCGTTTCATAGGGCACATCCTGTTCAATGGTTCGGGCCAATTCCATCTTGAGCATCTCACGGTCCTCGGGATGCACCGCCTGATAGAACTCCTCGGCAGTTCCGGTGAATTTAGCCGGGTCGATTCCTAAGAGATGGCAAACCTGATCGTCAAAATAACGTTTGTCTTCGATTAAGTCCCAGCGCCACACACCCATATTGGCCGATCTCAGGGCAAGATCAAGCTGGGACCGGCTCCCGCGCAAAGTCTCCTCCGCCCTCCTGCGCTCGGTGATGTCGCGGAGGATGCATGTGCTCACCCGTCCGTTCGGCAGCTTTCTTTCGAAGGCTGAGAGTTCAATCGGAAAAAGACGGCCATTTTTGTGCGCCCCAACAATCTCGACCGTTTTTTGGGAACTCATCCCCTGAGAGATTTCGGCCAACTCTTTCACGGTGTTCGCATATTCTTCGGGAATAAACATCCCGAAAAGCGGCGAGCCGATAGCTTCGGCCTTTGTATAACCAAAGACTTTTTCAGCGCTGGAATTCCAGAGAATAACCCTTTTTTCCTGATCAAAAGAGATAATTGCGTCCGAAGCTGTTTCGACAAGGGATTTGAAATTGGCCTCAGCATCCACGAAAAAGCTGGAGATGACCTCTTCCAGAGGCAACCCCTTGGACTTTCCGCTTCTAACTGCCGCCAGAATGGAAATCAGCGAGAAAATTGTTCCCCCATAATTTGAGGCTCGCCCAACCCAGCCGATAGGGCTGCCGACAACTTTCTCGATGTAGAAGGCGAATAACCCCAGGGCCAGCATCACAAGGCAAAGGGAATACCAGTAAAGGAAATCCGATCTAATTCTGAAGTAGTTGTTCATGAAGAAAAGAGAAGAAAGAACATAGAGAGAAATCGCCAGCCCCAGAACGATCTGTCTAAGGGGCGTCGGGCCGGACCCCTGAATGAAGAATGGGGGAATAACCTGCTGCACGGTTGCAAATGAGAGGAGAACGGCAAACACAATGATTGCGGCATAAGCAGGTATTAAAGCCCGCTTCTCTCTTTTCAACCCCCACTCATATGGTTTCCTGGAATAATTTATTACTGCTCCGGTGATATGGCAGAGCGAACCAAGCAGCGCTCCTGTATTGTAGATGGTGACGTTAAAGTTTGCTCCACCCTGCATTTCCCTCAACCAACCAGCCAATCCGGCGCACAGGCCGAACCCAAGCATACCGCACCCCATCAGCAGAACACTGAACGAGCCCGTTCTTAGATAGGTTCTGGCGGCGAAAAAGGCGACTACGACAGGAATGATCGCGGTGAAAATGGTATTGGTGATGCCCAGCAAGTGTTTCGGTTCATAAAGGAAAGTTATGTCAAGGGCATAAAGAGCCACTATGGCGACCATGGACGCAACCGCCAGCAGCAGACCTATCAGTTTTGGCCACCGCGACCCCATATCCTCTGATTTGCTCGTCATATCTTGCTGCTCCGTCAGTGACCGGTCTTTAAGGTGATGCCCAATGGATAACAGAGTATGGCAGATGGCTCAAGCTCAAACGGATTGTCTCAGCGGCGCCCGGACAATGAAGCATGTCCCTATACTGGCCATGGCGTCCGCCACATGATTTTGCAGCACTCGATTTAAGGATGCGCGAGTATCGAGTGAAACGTTTGTCTCGGAAAACCCTGAGAGTATCCTGAGATTGCAGTTCTATATCATGCATAGTGAAAATGAGAAACATTTCTTGAAAGGAGCCTGGATCGTTTGGATTCCATTTCTGGAGATCCGGGGATTGCCGGACTTCTGCAAGCTGATGGATCGCTACGGACATGGGCGGAATTCGGAGTTTAGCAGGCGTTGCTTCGTTTTGGTGTAAAGTTATCTGCAATGGCGTCCGACTAAAAAGTTGTGCATCGAATGTTTGTCCGGGGCAGCCATTTGCCGCTGCGCCATTTGTATCTTTTTTTCATTTCTGCCTATGCCGATCCAGGTTTCGAACGACCAGAGACCATTGGATTCTCTGAATAGGTTTATGGAGGAAGTGGAATGGATGTATTCATCGCCAGGCAGCCAATCTTCGACACTAAGCAGAGGATATACGGCTATGAGCTTCTGTACCGCTCCGGCATGGAAAATGTCTATGCAGAGGCTGATGGAGACAAGGCATCCCTTTTCGTCATCGGGAACACCGTTTTGGTCATCGGCTCACAGCAAATCTCTCAAGGCAAGAGGGTTTTTGTGAATTTTACTCGAAAACTTCTTCTTGAGGGCGCTGCGGCCTATCTTCCAAAGGAAATAGGCGTCGTTGAGATCCTCGAAGATGTGGAGCCTGACGATGAGTTGATCGAAGCTATAAAAATGATCCGCTCCCAGGGTTACACATTGGCTCTGGATGATTTTATCCTCCGTGGCAATGAGTTCAATCCTTTCTTGAAGCTGGTGGACATAATCAAGGTTGATTTGCGCCAAACAGATGAAGAGGAAAGGCAGGCCATCGCGCAAAGATTTCCCAGGTCAGGCAGGGTAAAACTCCTCGCGGAAAAGACCGAGACTCGGGAGGAATTCGCAAACGCTCTTAATATGGGATACACTCTTTTTCAAGGTTATTTTTTCTGTAAGCCGGTAATTCTTACCAGACGTAACATCTCCGGGCACAAAATGCACTATCTGCGAATTCTGAAAGAGCTGGGCGCAGATCAGCCGAGCTTCGAAGCGATCAGGAAGGTCATCGAACATAACCCTTCCTTTGCCTACAAGCTTCTCAAGTATGCCAACTCCGCCTTCTTCGGCTTGAATCGCCAGGTCTCATCCATAATGCATGCCCTACAGCTTCTCGGCGAGGAGGAGATCAGAAAATGGGTATCCCTTGCGGTCCTCGTGGAACTGGGGAACGACCAGCCACAGGAACTCCTGCGGCTCTGTTTGCTCAGAGCGCGGTTTAGCGAGAATATGGCTTCTAAAGCCGGATATAAACAGCAGAAGTCTGAATTTTTCTTCACGGGATTGTTCTCGTGCATGGACGTCCTGCTGGGCAGACCTATGGAAGAGATTGTCGAGGACCTTCCTATTCAAATCTCCATCAAGGAAGCTTTGCTCGGTAAAAACAATCTCTACAAGACAGTTCTTGATCTCGGCATCTCCTACGAAAAGGCGAACTGGATGGACTTCCCCTCCCTTGCATCACGGCTGGGGATAGAGGAATCAGAGGTGCCGCAGGTCTATTCCAACTCCATCGAGTGGGTTGATCGGATATTCTGACCTCTGTTCGAAATTCTTCCCTGAGTAAGGTAAGCCTCAGATATTACAAAAATCTTTCGAAGAGTAATGGCGAAATACAACCATTATCCCACCAAAGTCACATCAACTATTTCTGCTCGGGATCTGCTATGCATGCTATGGCGCGTAAATGGAGAAATAGGGCCGCTCAGCCTGCAGTGAACCCACCATAACGAGATCCACAAGAGGAGTTTCATCAACCCCGATCACGCTGTTGGAGTCTTTTGTGGATATTACAAGTAAGACTTCAGGTAAGTTCCTTATGTCATGCGCAAAATCCCAACTTCAGATTTCATACTGCGGTTCGGGACCCCATGGGCATCCGGTGGCGAGGTTTATTCATGGTTGGGAATTCTCTTTGGCGCTGCATGAGATGGTCAGCGGCGATATGGTTCCGGACCGTTGAATCAAGTCGGAGGATACGGATGGACGTCATAACAATCAATATTGCTGGAAGGGAATCCGTAAATTTGGTGTGCTCAAAATGCGGCAGTGCGCGGAGAATTGACATTTCCAGTTTGCCAAATATTGGCAAAGTATATAGGATTGAATGCAAGTGTATACATGGCTTTTCTATTGCATTTGATAAGAGAAAATACAAACACAAGAAAACTAACTTCATTGGAACTTATTCATTAGATAATAGTTTAACAGATAACATCATTGATATAATAGATTTGTCTCGAGGAGGGCTTGGATTTATTGGGTCTGACAAAAATAAAATTAAGATCGGCGACCGGCTTACTGTCCGTTTTAATATTGATAACGCGGAATCCGATATGATTAATTGTACTATATTAGTAAGAAATGTTATTGGTAATCGCGTCTGTTGCGAATTTTTAGATATGACACCTGAATCCGTGAGTTTATAAAT
>PLSV01000276.1 GCA_003165235.1 Syntrophobacteraceae bacterium | reverse complement strand
ACTTCGGGTATTTCATAAACTTTAAGCCAGAATACCTGCCCCCGGTTAGTGAATATGAGCAGGTAGTTGTGGGCCATCGCGGTAAAAAGGGTGGTCACGACGTCCTCTTCGCGGGTGCTCATTCCGGTTCGACCCTTGCCGCCGCGTTTCTGGTAGCGGTATATCGAAAGCGGGGTCCTCTTTATGTAGCCGGCCCTCGAGATGGTCACCACCATTTCCTCATTTGGGATGAGGTCCTCGATGCAGAGAGTGCCGGCATCGGGAATGATTTCGGTCTTGCGCAGGTCGCCGAACTCATTCATCAGATCCTGAATTTCTTCCCGGACAACCTGATCGACAAGGGCGGCAGAGGCAAGTATCGCTTTAAGCCGCTCGATCTCTCTTATGATGTCCTTGTAATCCTGAATGATCTTTTCGCGCTCGAGACCCGTCAGGCGCTGGAGTCTCATGTTCAGGATTTCCTGAGCCTGAAGGTCGGTGAAGCCGAACTGCTCGATGAGGCCCCGTTTGGCTTCTGCAGGAGTTGGCACGGAACGGATCAGGGCAATCACAGCGTCGAGATTATCGAGCGCTTTTTTCAGTCCTTCCAGGATATGGGCGCGCTTTTCGGCCTGCCTCAGTTCGAACTGGGTGCGTTTTACTACGACCTCACGGCGAAAATCGAGAAAATGTTGCAGAATCGCCTTGAGGCTCATGACCTCAGGCCTGTTATCCACCACGGCGAGCATGATGATGCCGAAAGTGCTCTCAAGGGCCGTATTCTTATAGAGCTGATTTTCGACCACTTTGGGCTCGTCGCCCTGGCGCAGGGTAAGGACGACCCGCATACCTTGGCGGTCGGATTCGTCCCGGATGTCCGTGATTCCTTCGATTCTCTTCAGCTTTACCAGTTCGGCTATGCGTTCCAGCAGCTTTGCCTTGTTCACCTGGAAGGGAAGCTCGGTGATGATGAGGTGCTGCTTTCTGCCCGATTCCTCGACTTCCACCCGGCCGCGCATCTTGACCACGCCTTTGCCGGTCTCGTAGGCTTCCGCAACCCCCTCGCATCCGTGGAGAAATCCGGCAGTCGGAAAGTCCGGACCCGGAATGTGGCGCATGAGCTCCTTCACTGTGGTGTCGGGGTCGTCGAGGAGCGCGAGAAGTCCGCTGCAAAGTTCGCGCAGGTTATGCGGAGGAATGTTTGTCGCCATTCCGACCGCTATGCCCGATGAGCCGTTCAGGAGCAGGTTTGGCACGCGGGTCGGGAGGACCGCCGGCTCCAGGATTGTATTGTCGTAGTTTGGCAGGAATGGGACCGTTTCCTTCTCGATATCCCGCATGAACTCCATGCCCAGCTTCGACATCCGGATCTCGGTGTACCGCATGGCGGCCGGTGGGTCGCCATCCACCGAGCCGAANNGCGGGTGATACTTACCCATGACATCACCGACTATGCGCGCCGATTTCTTGTAGGGCTTATTGTAATCGTTATTGACCTCGTGCATCGAAAAGAGAATGCGCCGGTGGACGGGCTTGAGGCCGTCCCGCACGTCGGGTATGGCCCGCCCGATTATGACGCTCATTGCATAGTCGAGATACGAAAGCTTTATTTCGTCGGCAATGTTTATGGTTTTAGTGTCCATACATCAATTCCTCAATACCTCAATTCCTTAATTCCTCAATCCCAATTAAATATCCAGCTCCCGGAAATCGAGCGCGTTGGTCTGGATGAAATCGCGCCTCGGTTCCACCGGATCTCCCATCAGGATTGTAAAAAGCTCATCGGCAAGCACCAGGTCATCGACCCTCACCTGGAGAAGGGTCCTTTTTTCCGGGTTCATCGTGGTCTCCCAGAGCTGCTCGGGGTTCATTTCACCGAGGCCTTTATACCTCTGGATCGTCGTGCCTTTCCTGGCCTCGTTCATGAGGAACTGGAAAAAGGCCCTGGGATCGTCGAACTGCTCCTGGCCCTGGTTGTCCTTCACCACGTACGGGGTGGCGTGCAGGATGGCCAGTTGTCTGTAGAGCGAGAGCAGTTTGCGGAATTCGACAGATGCCAGGAAATCGTGGCCTATCCGCTTCTTCTTGTGGCCGTTTGAGGGTTCCATAACATCGAGGTCGTAGCCGCGATGTTCCTCTTCAACTTCAATAGAAACCACATACCCGGACTCTTCCAGTTTTGCCCCGAGAACAGAGGCCCACTGCTGCGGATCCGCCTCCTCCAGCCCGTTTTCATCGAAGATGCGTATGATCTGATCGAGCAGTTCCTTGGACATCCCTCTCTGTGCCTGGCGCTCGAGCCATTCTTCGTACCGGGAGAATGTCCTGAGGAGGGCTATGAGCTGCTCCGGGGGAAGCGGTTCGTCGCTGCCCGGCAAAAACACCTGTTTTTTCTCGGATGCGCGCTTGAGAAGAAGGGCATTGAGGCCGTCGTCGTCTTTGAGGTAGTGCTCGGATTTGCCCACCGCCAGCCGGTAGAGCGGCGGCTGCGCTATATAGAGGTATCCGAGATCGATCAGTTCGGGCATCTGGCGGAAGAAAAACGTCAGCAAAAGGGTGCGGATGTGCGCTCCGTCCACATCGGCGTCCGTCATGATAATGATATAATGATAGCGCGCCTTATCGGCTTTGAATTCGTCCTTGCCGATGCCTGTGCCCAGGGCGGCAACCATGTTCCGGATTTCCTGGTTTTCCAGTATCTTGTCGAAGCGCGATTTCTCGACGTTCAATATTTTGCCCCGCAGCGGCAGTATAGCTTGAGTGGCCCTGTTCCTGCCCTGTTTAGCGGAACCTCCGGCCGAATCGCCCTCCACTATGAAAATCTCGCTTTTTGAGGGATCGCGCTCCTGGCAGTCGGCCAGTTTTCCGGGAAGAGAGTGGTCGCCGAGCACGCCCTTCCTTCTGGTAAGCTCTTTTGCACGCCGGGCGGCCTCGCGCGCTCTTGCCGCCTCCATGACTTTGTCGAGGATCGCGCGTATGACTTTCGGATTTTCCTCAAAATAAATGGAAAGCTTCTCGTAGACGAGATTTTCCACCAGGCCCTTGACCTCGCTATTTCCGAGCTTGGTCTTGGTCTGGCCTTCAAACTGGGGCTGAGAAAGCTTGATGCTGACCACGGCCGTCAGACCCTCGCGCACATCATCGCCGGTCAGCCGTTCCAGGTCCTGCGGCTTGATCGCTTTGTTCTGGGCGGCATACTGCTTGATCGATCTCGTAAGGCCCGCCTTGAAGCCAGCCAAGTGAGTCCCGCCCTCTTTGGTGTTGATATTATTCGCAAAGGTGAAGATCTTCTCGTTATACGTGCCGTTATATTGGATGGCTACCCCGGCGGAGATCCCTTGCTTGTCGCCCGATACGGAAATGACTTCAGGGATGATCGGCTCCTTGTTCCTGTTCAGGTATTCCACAAACGATACGAGACCGCCTTCATAATAGAACAGCTTCTCCTTTGGAACGCGCTCGTCCAGAAGCTCGATTCGCACGCCGCTGTTTAGAAAAGCCAGCTCCCGCATGCGTTCGGCAATTATGTCGAAACTTATCTCCGTATCCTCGAAAATGAGCGGGTCAGCCTTGAATGTTACACGCGTCCCCCGCTTTTGGGTTTCACCCCTTATGAGAAGCTCCGTTTTCGGCACGCCGCGCTCGTAGCGCTGAAAGTAAACTTTTCCGTCGCGCCGGATTTCGACTTCCAGGTACTCGCTCAGCGCGTTTACCACAGATACGCCGACCCCGTGGAGACCGCCGGAGACTTTGTAGGACGAATCGTCGAATTTACCGCCCGCATGTAGCATTGTCATTACGACAGTTACAGCCGGGAGGTTTTCCTTTTCGTGAAGGTCCACCGGAATGCCGCGCCCGTTGTCGTCAACCGTGACCGAGCCGTCGAGGTGAATCTGTACTCGAATGTGGTTGCAGTAGCCCGCGAGAGCTTCGTCGATGCTGTTGTCAACAACCTCATAGACCAGATGATGCAGACCTTCGGTGGAGACATTGCCGACGTACATGGAAGGGCGCACGCGCACCGCGCTCAGGCCCTCGAGCACAGTTATCTGTTGCGCGGTGTATTCAGAAACCACCTCAGAATCCATTGGCGACAGGTCAAGGGCCGGCTCGGAGGAAACCGAAGCGTCGTCGGTCCCGGTAGTTTGTTCTCGAGCATGATCAGGCGCCATGTCGATATCTTGCATAAACTGATGTCCTCTGCTTGTTTCAAGGTCAATCGATGCCTCTATGGGCACAAATGGGGCTGGCGCAAATAAGTTATTGAAACCATTTATTAAAACAATAAATGATACCACTTTTGAACGCATTTTTCAATTTAAATCAAGCGCGGCGGTCTTAGGGCTGCCCAAGCTGGGAAAGGATTCCGAAGGGTGGATGAAGTTTTTTTCGTTAGGCATGCAGGATGGAGCAAGAATCATGAAGCAAGAAAGGGAAACCAAGATTTGCGCAGTCGAGCATGTCTTCACTCGCGCTCCCTGCTTCCTGCCACAAGGGCGCCCCTTAACTCCGCGCCAAAAAATCCTCTATTCCCAGTTCTTTTGCCCGCTCCCTGATGCTTCTCGCCACCTCGGGGGCCATTTCGATGTCGGCAGGCCATGGACGAGTATGGCCGTCCTCTAGGCTTTTTCTCGTGGCGTCAATGGCCATTCGCCCCCCTTGCCTGAGAATATCCCTTTTGGGATCGACATTGTTAAACACCTTCCAGAGCACGAGCGAATAATCCCGGATGTCTATCCCGGAGTCGAGCAGGACCAGTATCGAAAAAGCTTTTAGAGCCCGTTTCCGCAGCAGCCTTTCGGACACGGTTCGGCCTGGAGTGCCGCCATCTTTGGCGAAAGTAACAAGAAGCAGACGGTTCCGGACATCAATCGGAGGGGAATGGAAGGTCGAAAGCAGGCCGGATGTATTCTTAAGGTTTTTTTCGATAACCTCGTCCGCCGGAATTTGCGCGGCAGCGGGCCTGGGTCTTTGCCTTTCGTCCGGACGCCTGCTTGTCGCATCGATCCCTATCTTGGCCCCGAAAAGCGGATCGGGGGCGCTGTGGTCAAGGACGTCCAGGACGCCTTCGGTAATATAGAGATCGCTTTCCACGTCAACTTCGTTCAGGATCGTCTCCAGGACCTTTCGAGGATTTTTCAGGTCAACTCCGCTGTCCACAAGCGCTACAGCCTTGGAAAAGCTCATTTGTCCCTGCCCCCAGACGGCGCTCATTATCCTGCGCGCATGGCCCGGATATTCCTTGTCGATCGCCATTACCACGATGTTGTGGAACACCCCTTCCCATGGCATCCAAAAATCACGCACCTCGGGATGAATTGCGCCCAGCAGCGGGAGGAATATCCTTTCGGTAGCTTTGGCAAGCCAGCAGTCTTCCATAGGCGGCCGCCCTACGATGGTTGCAGCGTAAACTGGATTTCGGCGATGCGTCAGCGCCGTCAGGTGAAATACCGGATAGTCGCCAACCAGTGAGTAGTACCCGGTGTGGTCGCCGAATGGTCCCTCCTGTCGCAGTTCTTCCGGGTTCACGTATCCTTCGAGAACGAATTCAGCCTCGGCCGGGACCTCCAGGTCAACAGAGACGCAGCGGGCCATCCGAACCGGTCTTTTCCGGATAAAGCCGGCCAGGATCATCTCGTCTATTCCCCTGGGAAGGGGGGCGGTGGCGGCGTAGGTCACCGCCGGATCGGTCCCGATTGCGACCGCAACCGGCATGCGTTTGCCAGCCTTGCGGTACTCCTGGAAATAGTTCGATCCGTCTTTGTGGATGTGCCAGTGCATACCGGTCGTATTTCGGTTAAAAACCTGGAGCCGGTACATGCCGACGTTTCGCCTGCCCGTTTTCAGACTTCGCGTGATCACGACCGGAAGCGTAACGAAAGGACCGCCGTCCTGCGGCCAGCACTTGAGAACCGGCAGCATTGAGAGGTCGATATCTTCTCCCCTGTATATGACCTCCTGGCAGGCGGCCATCGAAGTCCTGCGGGGCAGGAACCTGAATAACTCGATCCCCATTGGAAGCAGCCTGGCAAGCTGACGTAGCGATTTTGGAGGCCCTATGCGCACGAAGCGATCTAGCCTTTGGGCCAGGCTGTCCAGGGAGTCCGTTCCAAGGGCCATGCAGATCCGGCGCTCGCTCCCGAAAGCGTTGGTCAGGACAGGAAAGTGTGATTCCCGGACATGTTCGAACAGCAGGGCTTTGCCGCCTCCGGGGGCTTTGGACGCCAGGTCGGTAATGCGCGTGATCTCGAGATCACAGGAAACGGGGGCCTTTATGCGGAGCAACTCGCCCGCCTTTTCCAGCTCTAATATGAATTCACCCAGGTTTTGGTATGCGCTTTTCATATGAACCACGTTCCAGCCAGGACACCGAGGAAGAGCAGAATGGATATTGCGCTGTTCACGTGGAAAAAGGCGACGTTCACCCTGTCAAGGCAATCCGGCCGGACCAGTTTGTGTTCGGCAAATATCAAAATGCCGATGAGTAGCAGGAAAAGGAGATAAATTCTTCCAAGATCGAAGGCAAAATAGACCAGAAGCAGAAAGACAATCGTGAGCGCATGCAGTCCGGTGCTGAAAAGCAAAGCTTTTGCGGCCCCCCGGCAGGCGGGCAGCGAACAAAGGTCCTGTTCACGGTCAAATTCGATGTCCTGGCACGAATACAGAATATCAAAGCCGGCGATGTAGGTCATGAGGGCAAAAGAGAGCAGAAGTATCCTCCACTCCAACTGACCGCTGGCAGCGACCCACGCCCCGGCAGGGGCCAAGCCGATGCCGAAACCCAGGATCAGATGGCACAGGCAGGTGAACCGTTTTGTAAATGAATAGAAAAACAGGACCACCAGGACCGGTGCGGACATTATCATGCAAAGACGTCCGAGCAAAGCGGCGGACATGATGAAAACGGCCGCCGAAAGTGAAATGAGAATGAGCACCGAACGCAGATCAACATGCCCCGTCACGTGAGGACGATTTGCCGTGCGCGGATTCATGCAGTCATAGTGATAATCGGCGAAGCGGTTGAACCCCATGGCCGCCGACCTGGCCGAAGCCATCGCGATCATGATTAGCGCAAAGGTCCGTAAACTCACCGGGTAATATCTATTTGCAAGCAGTACGGCCGCCAGCGCAAACGGAAGGGCAAAAACCGTATGGCTGAACTTTACAAGCCTGCCATACGTATGGATTCTAGAAATCCACGTCATTCCGGGTCCGGTTTCGCTTATTCGAAAAAGTTAATTTGCTGTAAGCCCTGGTGAACCGATACGAATTCGCGAGGGCCTTACCGTCGAGCAACTATACTATTTTCAGAAAACTTTTTCCACACTCTCTGGATACTGGGCCGGACCGCGGCAAAACCTGCCCGCCATTTCTCGTTTTATGCCTGGAAGGCGCCCCGCGCACGCCCAAAGCAGATGGGTTCCGCCAAAAGGCGGTAAGAGGAGTGACCAGATTAGACACGTCGAGCGGTCGCCTTCCGCGCCACGCGCAGCACCTTCCGTCTATAGGCGGTAAAGTAAATGACCGGATTATCGCTAAGGGATGTCCGCGAGAGCGTTTCACCAAATGATCGTTTAGTGTTGTTAACAAGTCTGTCATACGAGGAATGAAGGGATTTAGGGAAATGGCGAAGGTCCGGCTTTCGGCGTAACTGCGTTCGCACACCAAGTCCCTCAATCCCTCAATCCTTTATTAATTTAATTTGCCCTTTTTCCCTTCATCCAGCACCTCCCGGATTTTTCTGGCCAAATCCTGCATCAGAATAGGTTTTATCATGAATTCGCGGATACCTGCCTGCCTGGCCGAATGATCATTCAGCGAGTCACTGCGGCCGGAACAAATGATAATGGGCATATCGGGACGGATTTGCAGAATTTGCTTAGCCAGGTCCATTCCGGTCATCCCTGGCATTGTCTGGTCCGTTATGAGCAGGTCGAAACTGTCGGGAGAATTGCGAAAGATTTCAAGCGCTTCCCTGCTGTCGGTCTTTGCCAGCGTGCGGTAGCCGAGATCGTTCAGCAACTTTGAATAAACATCGGCGAGATGTTTCTCATCCTCAACCATCAAGATGGTTTCATCACCCAAAAAGATGACCGGGTTGTAAGGATCCATCTCCATGACAGGCGACGTTATGCTTGTTCTGGGCAGATAGATTTTGAATACCGACCCTTTGCCCAACTCGCTGTAGACTTTCACCTCACCTTTATGCTCCTTTACTATCCCATGGACGACCGCCAACCCCAGCCCGGAGCCACGGCTCAAATCCTTGGTGCTGAAATAGGGTTCGAAAATTCGTTCGATGTTGGACTGTTCGATTCCACAACCGCTGTCTTTGAAGCTAATGCAAACGTAAGAGCCGGGCGTCAGGTCGGAGAACTGAACCAGGTCGGAAGATGCGATCGAAATCTCATTGAGATCTATTTCCAGCGATCCGCCCTGCCGCGACATCGCATCAACGGCATTGCTGGTAAGATTCATAATCACCTGGTGCATCTGGGTGGGGTCCCCCAGGATCAGGTCAGATCCATCGGCCGTCTTGACATTCAACTTTATTTCAATAGTCGCGGGCAGAGCAGGGCGGAGCAGATTGAGGACTTCATTGAGAATGAAACCTATATATACGGGATGCTTTTCACGCTCGCTTTTCTTGCTAAAGGCCAGAATCTGCTTGACCAGTTCCTTTGCACGAAGACAGGCGTCCTGGATATGGATAAGATTTAGATATTCCGGGGTCTCCGGGGGCAGTTGGAAACGGGTAAGCTCCGTATATCCCAGGATTATCCCGAGGATATTGTTGAAATCGTGGGCGATGCCGCCCGCAAGGGTCCCAATCGCTTCCATTTTCTGCGCCTGACGAAGTTTCAATTCGAGCCGGACTTCGTGAGAAATGTCGCGCACCGCCAATATGCCCTTTACCACCTTTCCGGTTTCATCCCTCAGAGGCGAATAGAGCATGTTTATAGTCGCCTTCTCCCCATCTGAGCGAACTATCTCCCTATTTTTCGAACCAGGAGTTCCGGTCTGAAACACTTCTTCCAGATGGCATCGCTTTCCATCCCGAAAACAAGGTCTGCGGCTGTTGACGAATACACGATAGCAGGGGCGTCCCACAATCTGCTTGCGCTTGCGCTTTATCGTTTCCAGAAAACGCCGGTTAACGTCGCAGATACGGTAGTCACGGTCGATCACAAATATATCTTCGTGCATGCTTGCAATGATCGACCTGAAATAGCGCTCTCTTTCTTCAAGTTTTCTTTCAGCCTTTTTCTGCTCGGTCATATCCACCCATGTGCCGACTATTCCCGCCGCTTTGCCTTCCGAGTCCGGATAAGCCGCTTTAGTTGAGAGTACATAGTGTAGCGTTCCATCACCTCCTTTCAGGGTTGTCTCATAGGTGAGCGAGCCCCCCCCTTTCAGCAGGGCTAAATCCACAGCGTGGCAATTTTCGGGGATTTCAACAACTCCTGTCTCAAAAATATTTTTTCCTGCAATCTCTTCGCTTTTTCGTCCGGTAAGGTCCTCGTATGCCTTATTACAGCCTTGGTAGCGCAACTCGGCGTTCTTATGAAAAATCGGACTGGGAATGGTGTCCATCAGGAGCCTCAGAAACTCAACCCTTTCCTGAAGCGTTCGTTGAGTCCGGATAAGCTCCGACCTGTTTCTAAGATAAGATATGCCCAAGGAGAGTTGGCGCCCCAGATCGCGCAGAAGGTTCACCGCCTCTTCAGTGAAGTCGTCAGTATCGCTGGAATAAATATTGATTGAGCCTGCAAATCCTTGGCGATCGAAAAGAGGGAGCGTAATAGATGAGGCATAGCCCCGTTTCATTGCTTCGGCGCGCCAGGGTTCGCAAGAAGGGTCCGAACCAATGTCTTTGATCACGAATGGGTTTTCCGTTCGGATCGGAACGCCCAATGGACCTCGCCCGGTTTCCCCATCTTTTGAACTGGAATTGATGCAGCGCAGGAATCCGTCTTCGACTCCTGCGTGGGCAACCGGCAGTAGGGAGCTATGCCCGTCAGTCAGCCCCGCCCAGCAGAACATGTATCCCCCGGTTTCGACGGCAATGCGGCATATTTCCTGATAGAGACCTTCTTCTCCACTTGCCTGGGTTATGGCGAGTCCGCACTCTTTGATCATGTTGAGAATGCAGTTCAGACGTCTCAGATAGTTTTTTGTTTTTTCGCGCTCGATCGAGTATCGGATGGACCTCTCAAGCACATCGGGGCTGAGCTGGGACTTGTCGATATAATCGGCCGCCCCATGTTTCATCGCCTCCAGGTCGATTGAGTAGTCTCCGTGTCCGGTCAGCAGTATGGCCGGCGGCTTTGTGACCATTGTGTCGATGTGTTTGAGCACATCCAGGCCCGTTTTGGCGCCGAGCAGATAATCCAGGAGCACAACATCAATGGAGTTACGTTTAAGCTGGAAGACTGCGCCGTCAAAGTTGGAAACCCTTTTTACGAAATAGCGGGCTGATCTCACCTGCCCGAGAAGCGATGAAATCAGCATGCAATCCTCTTCGTCGTCCTCAACGAGCAACACATGAATTAAGTTCCCGTCCATCGGATACCCCAGCATTTTTTTGTCAGCCCGATCGAAATATCAGGAGCTTCAGCAAAATTCTCCGCTGTTTCGGTGGGTTACAAAACATTCAGTGACCCAGGTCGAAGAAACCAACTTGATATCAGATTACAGTATTTCTAATTGGCGATAACCGAACTGGTATATTTTTGTTGCGATTCAGTTCCAGAGGGCAGCCTGCGGGATCAATCCGGAAGGTGAACGCGGCATTCGGGAGGGGCCCGATTTATTTGGACTCAACCAGGCGCCTGAGAAAAGGCGCTGGCTCCGGGGCGGGCTTGACAGGCTCCTATCCAAGGACCGCAGGAGTGAGAGCATCCGTGTGGACATGGACCTATCGGGCGGGGTGCGACTCATTCTAGATCAGGGCAACCATGTTCCTACCCTTCTTCTTCGCCTGGTACATGGCTTTGTCCACTCGGTTAAAGACCATTTCCTGGGATGTATCGGAACCCTGAATTTCAGTGACGCCGACGCTTACGGTGAGGCTGATTTCCTGTTTGTGGTAAACGAACCGGGTATTCTCGATTAACTTTCGGAGTCTTTCGGCAACGGCAACCGCACTCTCCTGGTCGGTACCCGGAAAGATTACCAGAAATTCATCTCCTCCCCACCGTCCCATGAAATCCGTTTCGCGCAGAATGGGCTTGATTCGTTTTATAATCTCTTTGAGGCATCTGTCCCCAGCCCAGTGGCCGTACTGGTCGTTTATCACCTTGAAATGGTCGACATCGAACAGGAGCATCGAAAAGAACTGCCGATATCGCAGGAAACGGTACAATTCGTTTTTGAGGCGCTCCCTCAAAGCTCGCCGGTTGGCTACACCGGACAAAGGATCGATAAGGATCTCCTTTTCGAGGGCCTTGCGTTTCTCATGCACCTGGTCTACTTCTTTTTTCATCCTGCTCAGGTTTTCATTCAGAGATTCCATCTCCTCCGAGAGCTTCTCCTGGCGGAGCGTCTCAGACCGGCGCTTTTCCTCCAGCGCCGCTCGTATGGTGGCCAGCCTGGACATGACGAGGCCCCTGAACTCGGCGAGCGTAGTGCTGAGCTGGGCCGATTTTTTCATATCTTCCACATGATTTTCGAGCATACTATTAAATTTTGTGTTTTCGCTCTGGCTCTGTCCTGTCTGATTGATCGAATCCAGGTACTGCCGCTCGACCTCCAGGAGGCCTGCGCCAATCTCAGATATGAAGTCAGTGACCAGGCTCCGTTCCTCGTTTATCATCTGGTTGTAGGTCTGGACCAGTGCGATGATATCATCCTTGAGCCCTACGAGATCTTCGATATGGGCGCTTTGTTCGATTTTATTTCGAAGTGTGGCCAGACGCCCGGAGTAGTCTTCTCCAAAGTCGTGGTCGAATTCGGAAATCAAACTGAGAAAAATCGACTGAAGCCTTTTACGGTGGTCGTTTACCTCGATTACCAGAGCCGTTTGTCCAGGTTTGCGGAGGGTGTCGCGCACATTTGGCCCGGTTGCGTCTCCAAACTGTTCGCTATTGAACATCGCGGTTCTCAGAGCGGAGAGGCTTGTCTCCATCTCGTCGATGGCAGTTGCTTTCTGCACTGAGTTCTTGAAATCGGCGAGCCTTTCACATACGGTTGCACTCTCATTTTTTGCCAGGGCCGAAAGGGCGGCAATGGAGCGCCTCAGCAAATCGCGCATCTTTATTGTTTCTTCCTGGTCCTCAATTGCCTTTCTGAAGCTGGTCCCCTGGTCGGAAATTTTTGCCGCACCCGGATACGCATTTTTCCCAGGTTCGGTTTCGTCCCGATAACCTCCATTTGGATTTCCCATGGTGTGAACACCCTCCCTATTTCATTTTGTTGCTTACGGCCCCTTGGACTCGACTCCCCCCGGACCTGGGTTTGAAAAGTTGGCATTGGATGCCGGATGAAGCGTAGACGGCGTTCTGGGGATGCTGAGGAGACTTGATGCCCCAAGCAGAGCAACCGTAAGGAGCTCCGGTGACCCATGTTATATGAAAGTAGCTGCAACGAGTGCAGTCGGCCCTTTCCATACAGCCCCCCATTTGAAAAGATCTCAAGCGGCCGTAAATTTCTGCCGAATCAAACTCATGGCAATATCCATGCCAGCCCAGAATATGTGAACTTTACGCAAGGTCTTTTAAAGACTCACATGCAAAGAAACGAAACATCATTTCAGGCGTTCCCGGACGCGTTTTTCTTTCAAGTATCGGATGAATTAAACCGATATATTGGTCGGAGGAATAGCAACATGGTTATCACCGACTATCGAGTACAGAGTGTTTTGCGCACCTATACTCGACAGTTGCAGCGTTCGAAGCTTTTGGCGACGGGCGGCCGGGACACGGGCGGCGCCGATACAGGCGCCGAGAAAGTGTCAATCTCCGGCGAAGGCAAGCGCAGACTCATGATGGACAGGATGACCAGTCAGGTTTTTGGAAAGATAGGTCCTAAACAGGATGATAGTGTCAGCCCTGCAATAACGGCATCCTAGCCGGCGACGCAGGGTAGGGGAAGGAAACATATGAACATAAGGACAATCCCGCCATATCTGACAAATGCCGTGCAGAATTCCAGCACGGCAGGGAAAACCGGCGCGCAAGACAGCGCCACGGTTGTAAATGGTGTTTCTTCGGACCAGGTACAGCTCTCGCAAGATTATCAGGACCTTGCTCAGGCGCAAAAGTCGATTGCCGGGACCGATGCAGTCCGCACCGACAAGGTCCAGCAGATCAAAAACCAGTTGGAAAGCGGAAGCTACCAGATAAACCCCGGCGCAATCGCGGGGAAAATGATCGATGAAATAATATAACAACCGGCATTAAATTGACGCGGTTTGCAGCGGCCCGGCACGGAAGTTTTGACACCGTGCCCGGGCCGGTTTTTCCGGAGGTGGGCGCTTTTCAAATAGGGCGCCTCTTGCCATTAAGCTCGATATAGAAGCCTTGCCCATTATCATCCTCACGTACGAACTCGGCGAACTGATAATAGGCGGGGCGGGAGAACCTGGCCAAAAAGCGTCTGCTGAACACCCTGCAATAGAGGATATTATCAGTTCCGATCTCCAGCGTGTCAGGATCCAGGACTTCGGATTGTGAAATGTTTTTGAGTCGAATTATAATTTTCTCCCTGCCGGACTCATCCCGCTCGAGGTCCACTCTTGAAACCACAAAGGGGGTATCAGCGACATCGAGAAGGCAGGCCCCCCGAAAATCGGTCAGGATAAATTCGCCCGTGGGCGTCTGGCCCAGTTTTGAATAGAGAGCTTCCAGGATCTCCGGCCGGAAGATCCTGTTGCCGTCATGAAACCAGTCGCCGTTTTCATCTACCTGGACGCCGCAAGGCTCAAGCTTGCCGATTGAGTCCGTTTTGGAAGAGTCCGGTTGGGGGGGCTGGGGCGCATGGCTGGTCATAATTCACCCTCTTTGCTCTTAGCTCCTGACTTTTCACTCCTGACGGTTTTTGGGCAAAACCTTTCCATCTCGGAGTAGATGCATCCGCAATATTGTTGTCTATACATGCCGAGCGCCTTCGCCTTCAGTTGACCCTCCCGCCATCCGGACCTGAAATCCGTGTAAAGGAAAGCAATCCCATATTTTCTCGACGCTTCTTCAGCAATCGATACAATCAACTCGTGCTTCTGGCGTTTGCTGTAGAGAAGCGTCGTCGTGAAGGCGTCGAAGCGGCTCTTTTTCGCCAGGCTCGCCGCCACGTTCAGCCTCAGAGAATAGCAGTAAAGGCAGCGATTCGTTTCGCGAAATGCCGTCTGCCGAAAGAAGGTTTCCGGATCATAGTCAGCCTTGATGATAACCGGCAGGTCCACGCTTTGCGCAAAGGCTCGAAGTGTGGTGAGCCTTTTTTCGAATTCCTGATAAGGTTGAATGTGCGGATTGTAAAAGAATCCGTGTACGGCCAAGTTCCGGCCGCGCAGGACCGAAACGGGGTAGATCGAACAGGGGCCGCAGCAAATATGGAGCAGAATTCGCGACATTTGATTCGATCCTCGTATGATAAACTTATATGGCGCCCTAACGAAAAAAAATAACCACTCTGCGTCGTGCGAGCGCCTAGCGGGCAGGCTGACCGCCGCTATCCCTTCATGACCTGTCTATGATCACTGTCCATGACCAGAGACGGGGCGTTCGCGGGAGGCCTGGTTCATTTTCGCTCAATCTCGAGCTAATTCTGCAGCCAGTCTATCGGTAAGCCCATCGAAGCTCCCGTTGCTCATGCAGACGATCAGGTCGCCGCGTCGAGCCGACTGAAGCAGAAATCGGAGCAGTTCGCCGGTAGTCTGGAAGAAGTGCGCATCCTTTCCCCGTTTGCAGATATCATCTACGAGCCGTTGGGCGTCGAGGCGTTGAGGTTCGGGAATGGAGTCCATCGCAGGCGGCTGCTTGATGCAGATTAAGTCCGCCGCAGAAAATGCGTGCGAGTAAAGCTCCTGGAAAACGTTTCGCCTGCTCGAGTTGCTCCTGGGCTCGAAAGCGGCGATAATGCGGCGCTCGGGATAGAAGAGTTTCAGACCGAGGAGCGTTTCGTGAACGGAAGTTGGATGATGTGCGAAATCGTCCACCAGGAGAACTCCTGCGAACTCTCCTATGACGTCCTGGCGCCGCTTTACTCCCTTGAAAGCCAACACCGCTTCCTGAATGCTGTCCAAAGTCATTCCGGCAATGCTCGAGGCGGCGATCACGGCTGTTAAGTTCCAGACGTTGTGCCTTCCGGGGAGCAGGGACAGGAATGTGTCTTCCCGAAAAGTCCCGGGATTTCGAAGTTGAAAAGACACCTCGCCAGAGCGGAAATCAACCGATTTAATGCGCCAATCCGCGCGGTGAGAGCGGCCGTAGGTAATCACGTGCCCTTTGCATTCAGAGGCGAGCGAGATGCAGTTAGGGTCGTCAGCATTGATGATTAGGTGTCCACGCTCCGGGATCAGTCTGACAAAGTCGCGGAATGCTTTCAAAATTGCGTCGAAGTCTGAGAAGATGTCCGCATGATCGAATTCGACGCTTGTGACTACCGCTATGTAGGGCTGATAATGAAGGAATTTTGGGCCTTTATCGAAGAAGGCCGTATCGTATTCATCACCTTCGATCACCATGTATTCGCCCGAGCCCAGCCGGAAGCTCCTGCCCCAATCCTTGAGCAAGGCCCCGATAAAGGCCCCGGGGTCTTTTCCACCTCGTTCGAGGACCCATGCGAGAAGCGATGATGTCGTGCTCTTTCCATGGGTCCCGGCTACAACCATGCTCCTTCGCCCTGGGAGAAAGAACCGGGAAATCGCCTGGGGCATCGACAGACAGGGCCGCTCTTGCGCCATGATGAATTGGGCTTCCGGATTTTCCCGCCGTATGACGTTGCCTATGATAAAGAGATCGGGAGCAAACTCTTGAGGGTTTTCCGGCGAGAATCCCTCAAAGACAGGAATGCCCAGGGTCCGGAGATGCGTACTCATCGGAGGATAGAGGTTTTGGTCAGATCCGGCCACCTCAAAGCCGATCTGTTTAAGCATCGTCGCCAAGGTCCCCATGGCGATCCCTCCGATCCCCACCAGGTATACTTTCTTGACCCCATCAGTTTCCATATGTGAGCGCTTCCATGATGATATCGTGCAGAACCGGTCTTAACTGCCTGATTTCATCGTTTTGTCGTGTTGGATGAACACGATTGGTAAGGAGAATCACCAGGACCCGTTTTTCCAGATCCAGCCAGAAAGAGACCCCGGTAAATCCGAGGTGCCCGATGGTATTGCGGGAAAAATACCGCCCCGCGCTTGAATAACCCTTTCGGCTCGGGGTGTCGTAACCCAAACACCAGTCGCTCAAACCTGCGGCGACTTCGGTCCGGGTCCAGAAAAGCCGCACGAGGCTGCGGGGCCAGAGCGGGTCGGTTAAACTGCCGTCATAAATATTCCACAGGAAGGAAAGCAGCTTGAAGACTCCCCGCGCCGTTCCGAAAAGCCCGGCGTGCCCGCACACTCCGTTTAAGGTCCATGCGTTTTCATCATCCACTTCACCGGAAAGAAGCCTCTTTCTCCAGGGACAGAACTGGGCGGCGGCATAAGTCAGGACTGGGGACTGAGGGTTGAGGACTGAGGACTGAGGACTGAGGACTGAGGCCCCGGATTGGACACTTCCGGGGTGACGAGGACCGATCGGGCAAAAATGGAGTTCATCTATTCCGAGCCGAGCGAACAAAAAATCCTGGGCGAGACGGTCCAGCCGAGCGCCCATTTGCCGCTCAAGAATCAACCCCAGCAGCATGAAACCAAGGTCGCTATAGTTGGCTGTTGTTCCGGGAGGATTCTCCAGGGCCGTTTGCAGAATCATTGAGGCAAGCGCGTCCGGTCTGGCTTCGAGGGGCAGTTTGATCAGCTCCAGATAAAAAGGTTCGTATGCCGGGAGGCCGGACGAGTGCGAAAGCAGGTTTCTTACCGTGATCCCCTCTTTGTCCCTGGGCACAGAACCTGGAAAGAAGCGGGAAACAAGATCGTCGAGGTTAAGTAATCCGCGTTCAATCGCAGCCATGCAAAGGGGAGCGGTAACCAGGGGCTTTGTCAAAGAAGCCAGGTCGAAGCGAGTGGATCGCTTCACAGCAACGCCGCCCGATTCAACGGTCCCCCACACGCGCTCAAAATCGGGGGCACAGCCTCGAGAAATTAGAAGCGAGGCCCCGGAAAAAACACCTCGGAGGATGGCCGCCTTGAATTCGGAATCCAGGAGCCGTCCTGAATCAGCGGGCAACCGGAGCTTCGAGTATTTTGAGCACACGTTCATCGGTATCCAGCACAAAGGGCGCGCCGAACGGAATCACCTCATTGCGGCTGCCGTGGCCGAAGGGCAGGCCGTGTACGACCGGGAAGTCATATTCACTCACATGATGCATCACCATACTGCATACATCATTGTTTTCGGCGCAGCGGACAAATTCTCCAAGCAGGATTGCGCCAAGCAGGGACAATATTCCGGCCAGCTTGAGGTGATTGATCATCCGGTCGAGCCTGTAAAGAACCTCTCCGCAGTCTTCGATCAGGAGCAGCGCGCCGGTCATATCCGGCACATACGGCGTTCCAAGCAGGTGGACAAGGCAGCTCAGGTTACCTCCCAGCACACGGCCTTTTGCGGCGCCGGGCCTGATGATCTGCTCTCGCTCCAACGTCCATTCGTATGAGGCCTCTCCCGACAGAACCTTAAGGACGCTTTCGGCCTTTTCCNNGCTTTGCTCATAAGCCCAAAATGCAAAAAAGTGATGTCGCTGTGCCCGATGAAAAGTTTCGGGTTGCGGCGGAAGCTGGAAAACGGAATTTGAGGCAGGAGCCGCCCGCTGCCATATCCGCCCCGTATGCAGATGATCGCTTCGATCTTCGGGTCCAGGACGGCTTCCGTCAAGTCCTGAAGCCGGTCCAGGTCCGTTCCGGCAAGATAGCTCTCCCTTTTGAAGATGTTTTTGCCTGGAACTACCTCGTATCCGGCG
This sequence comes from Syntrophobacteraceae bacterium, assembly GCA_003165235.1. Taxonomy (GTDB): domain Bacteria; phylum Desulfobacterota; class Syntrophobacteria; order Syntrophobacterales; family Syntrophobacteraceae; genus SbD1. Next base: position 14,592 of record PLSV01000276.1, on the reverse strand, counting down.
TCCCGGAGAATCTGCACGCCCTTTTCATACAGGGCGGCTTCGAAGGGGCTCGCCGGCGCCACGAGCGCAACAGAGCTCCCAGGGCCGAGGCTTCGGTAATCTTGTACACCGCTCATGTGAGGATCACGCCGGCTTTTTATTGCGGTCGAAAATTATTCTCAGGCCATTGAGGGTGAGGTAATCGTCCACCGCGTTGATCAGTGCGCACTCGCTTGCGATGAGCGAGGCCAGTCCGCCAGTCGCCATGACATATATATCGCGATTCGCCTCTTTTTTCATCCTGGAGAGGATTCCCTCGACGAGGCCCGCATAGCCATATACGATTCCCGCGTTCATCGACGCAATAGTATTCTTGGCCAGTATGGTGGGCGGGCGGGCGAATATCTCAACCCTGGGGAGCTTGGACGCCTTCTGGAAAAGAGCTTCGCACGAAATCATGATTCCGGGGCTTATTACTCCGCCCATGTATTCCCCGCGCTCAGAAATATAATCAAAGGTTGTCGCCGTCCCGAAATCGACCACAATCACCGCGTCTTTGCGCCGCTCGTAGGCCGCCACGGCATTAACGATCCTGTCGGCGCCCACCTCCTTTGGATTGTCATAGAGGATTGGCATGCCCGTTCTGATTCCCGGCCCGACCACAAGAGCAGTGGTTCGAAAGTAGCCCTGGCAAAACCGCTCGGCAGAGTTCAAAACAGGCGGCACCACACACGATATGATCACGTCCGTGACGCTGTCCAGGGGCATTCCATGGACCGCAAAGAGGCTTCGAAGAGTTATTGCGTATTCGTCGATAGTCATGTTGACTTCTGTGCGGATACGCCAGTCGTGCACCAGATCGCTGTCTTTGAACAGGCCCAGCACGGTGTTGGTATTGCCGATGTCTATTGCGAGGAGCATGGATGAATTCCTTAATCAGCATGGGAGCGCTACCGTCATGTCTTGCCGGCCATGTGCTTCCGGATGCATGCGGCCATTGAAGATGCGACTTCTTCTATAACTTCACGGTCGGCCCCTTCGACCATGACCCGGATCACGGGTTCGGTCCCCGAGGGGCGAATCACAATCCGGCCTTCCTCGCCAAGCCGCTGTTCCATGGCCCGCTGGAGCTTCGCTATTTCCGGGACCTGGTCTATAGGTTTACTTACGCCGACGGGAACGTTAACCAGCGTTTGAGGGTATTGCTGCATAATCTTCTTGAGCTCAGACAGCGGACGCCCTTCGCGAAGCATAACGGCAAGCACCTGGAGCGCCGAGAGGATGCCGTCGCCCGTGGTGCCGTGATCGAGAAAGACCATGTGGCCGGACTGTTCGCCCCCGAGATTGTAACCGTTCTGGCGCATCTGTTCCACGACATACCTGTCGCCAACCGGTGTCCTTATGAGGTTCCCGCCCAGGCCGCGCAGGGCCACCTCGAACCCCAGATTGCTCATTATTGTTGCGACAACTGTTTTATCTTTCAGCTTGTTGCGCTCGATATAATGCTTTGCGCAAACAGCCATCATCTGGTCGCCATCGAGTATCTCGCCTTGCTCATCGGCCAGCATTATCCGATCTGCATCCCCGTCAAGGGCAAAACCGGCGTTGGCGCCCTGCTGCCGGACAACCGAGGCCATATGTTCGGGGAAAAGAGCGCCGCAATCCCTGTTTATATTTTTTCCGTTGGGCCTGTCGCCTGTAAGCAGCACCTCGGCGCCGAGTTCTTCGAAAACCGCCGGCGCAACGCGGTACGCAGCCCCGTGGGCGCAATCGATGACGATTTTGAGCCCCTCCAGGGTAAGGTCTCGCGGAAAGGTATTCTTGAGATAGACGATATAGCGTCCCTGAGCGTCATCGATACGCCGCGCCCGGCCTATTTCCGATGCCGGGGGCTTGGGCAGCCGTTCTATTTCGCCATTGAGGATAAGTTCTTCGATGTAATTCTCGGTCTCGTCGGGAAGTTTGAAACCGTCGCTTGCGAATATCTTTATGCCGTTATACTCGTATGGATTATGCGAAGCGGAAATGACTATGCCGGCATCTGCGCGCATGCTGCTGGTGATGAATGCTATGCCCGGAGTGGGCAGAGGTCCAACCAGCAGCACATCGACCCCCATAGAGCAGATCCCTGCAGTGATCGCATTTTCGATCATGTAGCCGGAAAGGCGGGTGTCTTTTCCAATGATAATCTTTGGCCGACGGTGCTCCTTTTTGAAGATATACGCCGCGCTGACCCCGACTTTCATCGCCAGGTCCGTCGTCATTGGAAAGACGTTTGCAACGCCACGAATTCCGTCGGTCCCGAAAAGCTTTCCCATACAATCTCCATAACACTCTAGAAAAAGGGCTTCAAGGGGAACCGCCCACCTTTTGCAGTGATTTTTCAGCTTTCAAAGAAACAGCCGCTTCGCACAGCTTCGGCCAGGTCAACCGCTCCCCGATGAAAAGCAACGTCGTGCACCCTGAGGATATGCGCCCCGGCCGCAACACCAAAGGCATTCACCACGGCGGTCCCCAACTCCCTTTCACATTCGGGCCGGCCAAGAACTTTACCGATAAATCTTTTACGCGAGGCGGCGAGCAGTATGGGGCGGTCCATACACGAAAAGGAATCAAGGTTTCTTATTATGTTGAGATTATGCGTAACAGTCTTGCCAAACCCTATGCCCGGATCGACTATTATTTGACTCCGCTCTATCCCGTTTTGGACGGCAAACTTCATCCGCTCTTCCAGAAACGCGATTATCTCCGAGATAACGCTTTCATACACAGGATTGACCTGCATTGTGCGAGGCGTGCCGAGCATGTGCATCAGGATGACAGGCGCTCCCGATTCAGCGGCGACCCGCGCCATACCGGGATCGAACAGCAGGGAGCTGATGTCGTTGATTATGTCAGCGCCCGCTGCAAGCGACTGGAGGGCCACTTCGGACTTATTGGTGTCTACCGATATCGGGATGTCGCTACTTTCATGGACTGCCCGTATGATTGGAATTACCCGCTCCAGTTCCACCGCAAGAGGGACCGGCGCCGATCCAGGTCTTGTCGATTCGCCTCCTACGTCCAGGATGTCCGCGCCCGCCGAGATCAACTCAAAGGCCCGGGCGAGCGCCCGCTCATAATCGGCGAATCGGCCCCCATCCGAAAAAGAATCGGGGGTTATATTGAGAATACCCATGACGAGCGTGCGGCGGCCCAGCTCCAAGGCTTTGCCCCTAAGCTTCATCGTGTAAAGTTTGCGCTCAGATACTGCCAACAGAGACTCCTTATTCCTTACTCAGAACTAAAAACTCCTGCGATCTTGCAACATTTGAGAATGAATTTGAAGAAAATTCTCTCTTTCTTACATATTCCTCGATTTCGCTTCTTCTTCCAGCGCGCCGATACGCTTTTCCAATTCAGCCTCTTCAAGGGACTTGCGAACACCCGCTCACCACAGAGGCACAGAGGGCGGGGCATAGTCCGGTCAAGGAGAGGTAAAGACCGACGCGACGAGGGATGGACACGGAGACACGGAGACAAGACCCTCGCCGTGTCCCCCCCTGACCTGTCTATGACCAGTCTCCCCGTGCCCCTGTCAGCCCTTGCTTGCCTCTGTGCAACTCTGTGCCTCAGTGGTGAACGGGGACGAATGTTCTTTGCAACGATCGTGGTCCTGTTTCCGGTCCCTTCGGGTCGCCCCATCGGCCCTTTTGGAACGGGCGGCCCCGCTGAAAATACAGCGCGGATTCACCGGCCATGATTCATAACATTCTGTAAATATTGGAATTATGGTGTTAGGGGTTGAGAAAGAACAGCAATTAACAGTGAATGATGAAAAAACAAATTCCTCAATTCCCAGACACGGATGGAGGAGCGCAGCAGGGTGGATAGGCTCGGGTAAATACTTCGATTTGCGGACACGAAGAAAAACTTCGTTGGGCATGGGCTTTTCCCGTTTCGGTCACGATTTCAAAGTGCACAGCTCAGAAAAAATTCGGGAAGATTATACTTCAATATTGGAAGTGATGTCAATCATAAAATGCAGTGACCAGTAGGTGGTGAGCCGTGAGTGGTGAGCAGAAAAAAACAAGGCCGGCCCGTTTCCGCCAGAACAAAGCATGCAGCAAGGGATGGGGCGCTGCATGGCCGGTTTCGAGGCGGGCCGATGAAAGAGAGATTAATGCCGCATTTTATGAACTGACACAGCTTCATTTTATGATGTGTTGGTTAACTAACCTGGAGATATTGCCTCAACCGGGACAACCTCGACTTCCATGCGATCCTGTCCACGAATGATGGTGAGCCTCACAGGATTCCCGACGGGCCACTCTGCGAGGAACCTGTGGATGTGATCCGCACTGGTCACCTCATGCCCGTCTATTGCTACGATGATATCGCCTTCTTTAACACCGCCGATAGAGGCAGGGCTCTGCGGCGCTACGGCCATGACCTCGACGCCGTATTCTGCAGGCAGTTGATAAAAGCGCACCAGACGCCGTGCAAGCGGGCGCTGCTGGGCGGTTATCCCCAGGTGACCGCGTCTTACTCTTCCCAGCGTCAGTAGTTGGGACACTACCCACTTCGCCGTATCGGAAGGGATTGAGAAGCCTATCCCTTGCGCCATGGCGATGATGGCCGTGTTGAGGCCAACGACCCGTCCTCTGGAATCAACGAGCGGTCCCCCGGAGTTTCCGGGGTTCAGAGGCGCCGTATGCTGGATGATGTTCTCGATGAGCCTTCCATCTGCGCTCCTGAGGGCGCGGCCCAAGGCGCTCACCACACCTGTCGAAACGGTTGACTGGAACCCGAATGGGTTGCCTATGGCGATCACGAGCTGCCCTACGCGCAGGGCCGACGAGTCTCCCATCGCAACGTAAGGAAGGCTGGAACCGCCTGCCCTGATAAGCGCAAGGTCCGTGGCGGGATCCGTGCCGATCAACGCGGCATCAAGGCTTGTTCCATCCTGGAGAGTCGCGGTCAAGCGGCTTGTGCCCTGAACGACATGATCGTTGGTGAGGATGTAGCCATCCGGGGTGATGAGCACCCCGGAGCCCGACGCGACCTGCTCTGCGGTTCTCCCCGGCGGTCTCCTCTTTGCCGAAATGGCGACAACCGCCGGCCCTACGGCTTCAACCACCGTTATTACAGCCTGTGAATAGGCATCGAGAAGCTCGACATCCCGCCTGCCTTCAGCACTGACTTCACAGCGGCGCTGCGACCCCTCAGCCTCTCCGTCCCCTTTGATAAGGGCCAAAGCCCCCTGCACGTCCTCCAGTCCCATTTGTCCTCCCTCGCATAACACATATCCCCGGCATGCGGCCGACTTGTCCGGTGTTCCCACTGTATCTCTTATGAATGGTTCGCCCAAAGTCAAGTGATAGAGGGCGTGGGCCAGCCAGAGGCATTCAAAGATCGGCAGAGGAACCTTTTTCAGTCTTGTATGAAAAACGCCGAGGGGTGATAATCGCGCCTTCTGCCCCGATTCGTCAATCTCCTCTCCCCGTCCTCCATGATGCCCCAGATTCGACGATCTCCCCGCCCCGGTCTCGGGGGGGTGTGTGATTCGTCATCCGTTTTGTGATTTTACTTGCCGCTCGGGCGTCCAGGGGGTGGCCTTCACATTGGCGACAGCCCGATATTGTCTTCTAATGCTCTGCCGTCAACATAAAAATTTCAGTATTTAGTATTAACTATCGGGTTGCTGTCAACGTGCGGTAACGTCATCCTGTAAATGGATATTCCGGTAGACTATTACCCAATTCCTGCCTCTGAAAATCCCCTTGACATTTGACAGTTGCGGTGCATGCTGACATCATTTGGGATTATTGTGTCCGACGATGACCTTGTGATCTGTCCTCCATCTTCGTTCACTCAAAAGGAGTGAATCCCTTCAAAGATTTGCCTCAAGAGGAGGATTTAAATGAAAAAATGCACGAAAATCGGACTCTTCCTCTTGATTTCAGGCATTTTGCTGTTGCAGATTTCGGCAATGCCAGCTCCGGCTCAAGAGATTTCCAACACTCCCAATGAGAGCGCATTTGTTACCAATGGCGGTGTTTCAGCTATGGTGACCGATGGGACTACCACATATATCGGTGGAACCTTCTCCCAAGTGGGGCCTTTCGTTGGCTGCGGCGTACCCATAGACGAGACGAGCGGATATCCCCTGGCCGCATACCCCAAGGTGGTGAATGGGCAAATCAATGCCGTTGTCCCGGACGGGTCAGGCGGTTGGTACATTGGGGGGACCTTCACTCAGATAGGGGATACGGTCCGCAACCGCATTGCCCACATTAATTCCGACGGCGCCCTCGATGCCTTCTGGGACCCTGATTCAAACGGCACGGTGTACGCCCTTGCGGTAAGCGGCGACACGGTCTATGCAGGAGGGAGCTTCACAAACATAGGAGGGCAGGGCCGAAATTACATAGCCGCACTGGATACTTCAACTGGAAACGCCACATCATGGAACCCCAATGCTAATAACGGAGTATCCGCCCTTGCGGCAAGCGGCAACACGGTCTATGCAGGGGGGAACTTCACCGGCATAGGAGGGCAGAGCCGGAACTTCATAGCCGCCCTGGATGCTTTGACCGGGAACGCCACATCCTGGAACCCCAATGCCAATGACTGGGTATCCGCGCTTGCGTTAAGCGGCAACACGGTCTATGCAGGAGGGATATTCACCAGCATAGGAATGCAGAGCCGGAACTATATAGCCGCACTGGATGCTTCGACCGGAAACGCCACATCCTGGAACGCCAATATCATTATCAATCAGGAGGACGAAGCGGTATCCGCACTTGCGGTAAGCGGCAACACAGTCTACGCCGGAGGTGTGTTCAACACTATAGGAGAGCAGAGCCGCAACTCCATAGCCGCGCTGGATGCCTCCACTGGAAACGCCACATCGTGGAACGCCAATGTCAATGGCAATGTCTACGCCCTTGCGGTAAGCGGCAACACTGTCTACGTCGGAGGGAACTTCACCAGCATAGGAGTGCAGAGCCTAAACAACATCGCTGCATTGGATGCTTCAACTGGAAACGCCGCCTCATGGAACCCCAATGCCAATTCCCCGGTATACGCCCTTGCGGTAAGCGACAACACGGTCTATGCAGGAGGGAAGTTCACCAGCATAGGAATGCAAAGCCGGAACCTCCTAGCTGCCCTGGATGCTTCGACCGGCATCCTCACTTCCTGGAACCCCAATGCCAATAACGGGGTCTACGCTTACGGCGCGGGAGTAACTGCCCTTGCGGTCAGCGACGATACGGTCTACGTCGGAGGGCAATTCACCAGCATAGGAGGGCAGAGCCGCAACTACCTAGCCGCCTTGGATGCTTCAACTGGAAACGCCACATCCTGGAACGCCAATATCATTATTAATCCGGGCGGCGGCGTAGTGATATCCGCCCTTGCGGCAAGCGGCAACACGGTCTATGTAGGAGGAGGAGGGTTTAACAGCATAGGAGGGCAGAGCCGAAACTACCTAGCCGCCCTGGATGCTTCGACCGGAAACGCCACCTCATGGAACCCCAATCCCAATGGCGGCCCCTCCGCCATTGTGGTAAGCGGCAACACGGTCTATGTCGGAGGCGGGTTCACCGGCATAGGACTGCAAAGCCGGAACTACATAGCCGCACTGGATGCCTCAACTGGAAACCCCACATCCTGGAACCCTGGTTCCAATGGTCCGGTATCCGCCCTTGCGGTAAGCGGCAACACGGTGTTTGCAGGAGGGACTTTCAGTTACATAGGAGGGCAGAGCCGGAACTACATAGCCGCACTGGATGCCTCAACTGGAAACGCCACATCCTGGAACGCCAATATCATTTTTGATGCTTGGATTACCGACCTCTGTCCTGGGATCTACGCCCTTGCGGCAAGCGGCAACACGGTCTATGCAGGAGGTTACTGGACCAGCATAGGAGGGCAGACCCGGAACTTTATAGCCGCACTGGATGCTTCGACCGGAATCCCCACCTCCTGGAATCCCAATATCACCGGTCCTTTCCTGTGCGGCTATCCAGCGGTATCCGCCCTCGCGGTAAGCGGCAACACGATCTATGTAGGAGGGGAGTTCACCGGCATCGGAGTCGAAGCACGGGGTGGCTTTGCAATGTTCGGGATCACTTATTCCATCTCGGGAACGGTAAAAGACAGCGGGGGATCGCTTCTTGGGGGGGTCGGCATGGCTCTCACTGGAGCCGCATCCGCAACGACACAAACCGCTTCCAATGGGACATACGCTTTCACGGGGCTCTTGAGTGGGGCCTATATCATAACACCCACCGAAGGTCAGGATACATTTAGCCCTAAGACGATAAACGCAACCATCACAGACAGCGATCTTGCGTCACAGGACTTTACCGCCACCTACGTTCAACAAACAGGCTCACTTACTGTAGCGATCAAACCGGCTGCTGCGGCAAGCGCCGGCGGCGCGTGGAACGTGGACGGTGGAGCATGGCGGACAAGCGGGACAACCATCTCGGGCCTGACCGTTGGTCAGCACACAGTAGCTTTCAATAACGTTACCGGCTGGACCGCCCCTGCCAGCCAGACGATAACTATTGCAAACGGACAGACTACTGCGGCCGGCGGAACCTATGCGCAACTGATTGATTCCCTGAGAGTTACGATCAGCTCGTTAGCAGCAGTCCATGCAGGGGCTCAGTGGCAAGTTGACGGGGGCGTTTGGCAAAATAGCGGAGTAACCGTTAATGGCCTCACTGTTGGCCGGCACGTCGTGGGATTTAAGGAGATTCAAGGCTGGAAGGCGCCTGCGGACCATACGGTGACTATTGCCAAAGGACAGATTACAACGTCTATTGGGGCCTATTTACAATTACCCGTTGTTTTAAAGTACAATATAGCAAATGGAGCTGCAAGCAGCATCACTCGACAAGTAACGCTCAACAACCAAACGAGCGGTGATCCAAGCATGTATATGGCAAGCGAATCCCAGGATTTCACCGGAGTGGTCTGGCAAGCATACTCAGCCGCTCCCAAGTTCACGTTGAGTGCGGGAAGCGGGACCAAGACCGTTTACTTCAAAGTCAAAAACAGTGCTGGAGAATCAGTTGCAGCAAGCGACGCCATTCAACTGATCGTGCCGCCCACAGTTACGTCATTTGAGATCAATAATGGCGCGACTGCCACTTCGGGCCGAACGGTTACATTGGACAATACGGCAACTGAGTCTCCCACATACTATACGGCCAGTCAGAGTTCCACTTTCATCGGAGCGACATGGAAGCCCTATGCGGCGGCGCCTGCCTTTACATTGAGTTCGGGGAATGGAACAAAGATCGTCTACTTTAAAGTGAAAAACGCTGCGGGCGTCTCAAAAGTGGTGAGTGAAACCATCACACTCGCCATTCCTGCGGCGCGTGCTGGTGATTGAACCGCGCCAGCCGATCATTACTGATTACTGTGGAATTCGCTGTTGCTCGTTTGCGGTGAGCGACCCGCTGCTGTGGTGCGATGTCAATCTGCTATGAGGTCCATTTGCCGACCGGAGGAGAGGATGAGAATTGCCGCAGTCGTCATGTTAAGTCCTGTTTTCTTTTTGGCGCGGGCATCAGCCCAAGCCGACTCACAGGTCACACGCGGACTTTGGCGCTTGTATTGATAAGAGATTGATTTGGCCTGTAAGGACCGCACAGCAGGTCGGCTGCCGATAACTTATTCGGAGGGTGTGCATCCGACTGGAGAGCCATAGATAATGGCAGGAATTAAGAATTAGGCCGGGAGGAATGGTTCATCCTTCGCTGAAAGTTCGAGGCGATGCGATAGTGATACACGTGTGCGCGCAGCATTTTGACTTTGGGAAGGGCTGGGGCGGTGGGAAGGGTGAAGCAGGGAGCGGGACAATGATGTCAAAAAAATATCCAAAGCCAATCCCAACCCTTAAACATGGGGTCTTTCGGCAAACGAGCACCTGTGGTTTGGATTTTTGCCTCGAAGGGGCTGCGTATAATAGCGCAGGGTAAGGGGAGCGCTGCGCTGAGATTGGGACGCCAACGAAAACCAGATTTTACCCCTGTAGGGGCCGCACAGGCGATTCCTTGCTGTTTGAGCGTGCTGCGATTTAATCCTAAATATTCTTTTTATGTAACCCTTTCCGGGTATTATAACTAATTTGCGGTCCTATTCTCCCCAGGGTGGCGCTTGCTGACCCTGGGCTACCCTATGCAGCCCTTTCAGGGCAAGAAAGTCCAAAAGCCCCCGCCGGACAAGTTCACAGTAGACAGATACTGTCCTTTCTCGTTTTGCAGGCGCTCGTTTGCCGGATGAGCCACAAAAATGGGGCCAGCCAGAGAAAATTCAGCCTATTTTGGGTTTTGTTCGGTTCTGAAAGGAAATTTTTGAGGTTGGCGGGTACAAAAAGTGACAGTGGTTTCATTCGCGAATCTGTAGTAAAAAGTAAGGATTGGGAGAGTTATTGATTTGTGAAAAGCGAATTGAGGAGGATGAAGGAGATTTATCTATGCTGAGACATTTCACCCTGGAATATTGGATTGATGACGGCTGGTACGTCGGCAGACTCAAAGAAGTTCCCGGCGTCTTCAGCCAGGGTGAGACCATGGATGAGCTGGAGGAAAACATAAGGGACGCCTATCAGATGATGACGGCAGATGAAGAAACGATACCTCGTCCGGACGCTCACACTAAAGAACTGGCAGTGGAAGTGTGAAACGGCAAGCCTTCATTCGCGAGTTAATCCGAGCGGGATGCTTCCTGAAGCGTCACAGCGGCGGACATGACATATACATGAATCCGAAGACTGGCAGGAAAGCCGCAATCCCACGTCATTCAGAACTAAAAGACAGTCTCTGCGAACTGATTCGAAAACAGCTCTCAATCGGAGATGAATGATCAGGAAAAAGGAGTTGCCCTGAGCTAAAGCCTCGTCAGGACCGGAGATAAGTTGAAAAGGGGTTGCCCTTTAAAATGGAAATTGGCAATGAATTTAGAATGAAATACGGGCAAACCCTAATTACTTTTCGCTCCCGGACCCGATCCGGGGCGGAATCCAGGACTTTATTTTAACTTATTGATATTAGAATCAAAGGCACTGGACCCCGGTTCTGGCCCATTACCGTCAACTTTAGCGGATGTGTCGGGGCAATCTCTTCACCCCGCTGCGCTCCCTCTTCGTGCCTCCTTTGTGTTCTTCGTGGTTAGTTGGGGCTGTCCTTTTCACGAAGAGCACGAAGAGCCCACGAAGGGCACGAAGAAAATGAAGCAGTGGACGATTGAAGACAAAAACGATGATCTTAAAGAAGAGGTGTTAAGTTGACGGCTATGGGCTTTCGCCGGGGTAACGATTCTGTGGAGGTTTCTCCACTTGTGGGGAATCGATCCCTTTTCATCAGCCTGCCAGGCAAGCTAACCGGCATTTTCAGCGGAAAATTTTCGGAAATATAGTGAACTGCCGCAGATCAGGGCCGATCCAATCGTAAAATAGATTATCGCGTCAATGTCCTTAGGGATGGGAAGGTGCCGGAGCGCATACCCCATCAGCATCATAGTCACAATGAGAAAATAGCTCCTCCAGCCCTGAAATGCGAAAAGACAGACCACTTCGGGCTTGCCGCCGATGCGCTCAAGGTTTTTCCTAACGATTCGGGAAAATCCAAAAGAATGGACGATCAGACCCAGAGCAAGGCTCAGCGCGCCAAGAACGAGGCTCAAAGGCCACGCTGAACTGTAAAGCCAAAAACAGGCCACCGCCATCAGCCCGCAACCCACTGTGAGCCACACCACTCCCGCAGCGAAAACCAGCCAGCGCCGGCGCACAGAGGGCTTGCAACTTTCAAAAGTCTTCTTCATCCAGCCTGAGTCCGTATAAGTTATGGCGCGACAACCGCCAAGGTGAGGGAGTAGATTTGAGATAAAATAGTACCTTCGGTGTTATTGACAAGCAAAATATGTATAGTGCATTTTGCAGAATCGGACACTACTCACAATTCGATAAAGGATGATGAATGTCTCATGGAAGAATGCTGAGGCTCCAAATTTTGATGTTTGTTCCGCTTTTCTTTTTACCCGCCGCCGATGTAATCATTCATCCTGCCTACCAGCAATGGAAGAATGAAAAGGCCGAAAGCCGGAATACAGCCCGCAGGCTGGTTCAATTTGCAGCCGCATCCAACAGGCGACTGATGGAGCAGACGCGGCTTCTTTTGGCGGTTCTATCGAAATCCACCCCGGTAATGCTGGAAGATTCCGAATCATGCCGGCGCCTGTTTTCGGATATTGTGAAGGATGAGCCATTTTTCAGCAACATCGAGGCGGCTGACCTGAACGGGGACGTTTTCTGCAATGCGGCAGGTTCGGCCAGGACCAACATCGCAGACAGGGAGTATTTTCAACAGGCCGTTCGAACCCGTCAGTTCGTTTTCAGCGATTATGCGTCCTCCCTCACCACCGGGCAGCATTCAATCGGTCTCGCTTACCCGTGTTTCAGTGAAACCGGACAGCCGAAAGGCGTTATTGTAGCCTCCCTGGACCCGAAGGCGCTGCTTCAGATTCCTGAAAAGTCATTGCCCGAAAACAGCGAGGTTTTGATTGTTGATTCGAAAGGGACCATTCTGGCAGGATATCCAAACGTGGATGAGCAGATTGGGCGCTCAATGCCGGAGGCGCCCTTGATAAAGGCGATGCTAAGCCAGGAGGAAGGATTTGTGGGAGAAAAGGGCCTGGATGGGGTCGCGCGAAACTTCGCCTTTGCCAGCGTAACACAAGGATTGCCGGGAGAACTCCACATAGCAGCCGGTTTCCCTGAGAAGCCTTTCAACTGGTTATCCGGGGATATGCTGGAAAACGCTGCGGTGCTGCTGGGGATCATGGTTCTTTTCTCTTTCGCGGCCGGATGGCTCGCAGCGCGGCATCTTCCCGGAGAAAGCTGAGGCGGCGGGACAGCCAGCCGACCTGGCCGCCGCCTTCGGCAGCGGCCGCAGCGCGGCCAGGGCCACAGAGGATTTGCCGGGGTCGATCACCGATCTCGAGGGTCCGCGGAGCGCCGATTAATAGTAAGTTGCGCTCAAGTTGAAGCAACNNAAGATGCCCCGCACCCCGCAAGATTTGGCCGCGCGCGTCTGCGCGCGGCCAAGCGCTCAGCGCTGGCGGCGGTTGCGATAGGCTTCCCGGAGGCCGGGCAAGCTAGTTTTAGCAAAAGCCACCAAGCCGCGAAGAGGGAAGAAACGGTAAGTCCAGTCGCAAACGTTCCTGCATGCATGCCTGTTCACCGCGAACCAGAGCACGAAGGGGTTCCAGGACAAAACGCCCTATCCCACCCCTTAGCATCGCATAATTATTTTGATTCGCTCCCGAAACCACTGCTTTCGTGGTCTTCGTGATGAGTTATTGCGATTCAATACGGGAAGTTCAGCACTTATGGCACAGCATCGCCCGCGGTCATTCCGAAGAGACGGCTGAAGAGAAACTGCGCGAAATACGGGAGATGGCTATTGAGATCGTAGACGTGGATTGGAATCTTACACGAGGGGCCGCTTCGTTCAAGGCTAAAGGCAGGCTCGCATACGCCGATTGTTTTGCAGCAGCGCTTGCGAGAGAGAGGAAAGCAGAACTCGTAACGTGCGATCGGGAGTTTAGGCAGTTGGAGAACATGGTGAAGGTCCTTTGGATCAACTGACAGATCATCGAAGGTTATCGTTTCGATTCCGCGTATGTTCAGCATGGGCATCTCTCACCAGACTGATCATTTCCAGTGCTCCGTGCGTAGAACCCTAATCCCGGCGTCCCTTTCCGAGCATGCGGGGTTTTCGTCCAGGTCGGCGAGCCCTTCCAGAAACGCTCGGCAAGAGCCGGCCTTTCAAAGGTGGCGCCTGATTGCAAAAGTGCGCGTAACAAATTTGCGTTCCTCACCCCGGCAGTCCCGGCAGCGTGTTTGAGCCGGGGTCCAGAGCCGGGGGCCAGAGGTTTTCCTGAGATGATGACAGAACTGGATTCCGGCTTAAGACATGCCGGAATGACGAATTTTGAATATCCACGGTAAACAGTACGCGCATTTACGCAAGTAGGCGCCAGCAGTGTCTCATGTCCGCGTGGGCCACCCATCACATTATGCATGGGCCAGGTCCTATTCGCTCTTCTGTTCACTCATTTAACCCCTTAGCGAAATTTTTTTCATCCCTGCTTTTTGCTGCTTCCGGTTGCCGGCCATTGAGGTTACGTGTTTTCGGCTCCAGGTTCCGGGTCAAGATCCAACTTCAAACTCCCAGCCCGCAACTCGCCCTGTTTTTTCTGTTCACGAGTCACTGCTTTTCTGCTTTTTGCCGCTTCTATTGCCGCTTCTGGTTGCCGTTTTGCAGAAAAGAACTCCTCATAATATCGTATTTGCCGGAGACAGGACCTTTTGGGGAGAAAATCAGACTGAAGATTAATAGGAAGGCGCTTTCATGGAAGGCAGCGCTGCTTCCATGCCAGCGCCGGTAGCTTCACGCTTCACGCTTCTCGCTTCTCGCTTCAAAGGAGTTTAGCTGATGCCTATAGTTCCGGGAGACCCATTCGTTCCATCGGTCATGCCCCAAGGCCAGATGATCTACAATACCATAGGTCGCGCAACCCCCGACGCCTTCGGCGGCCAGGTGGGGCAGA